>PLKR01000079.1 GCA_003140655.1 Acidobacteriaceae bacterium
GGCCCGCCGGTGGCGAGGCTTGGTTCTGGAAGGCGAGCGCGATGATCCCGGCGAGGAAGGTGTAAACGCTCAACGCCAAAGCGAGAAGCAGCGCGAAACTACCCAATTCCGCCATGCGGAACAACCCCACCCTATTTTTTCAGAAACGCCCCCGCGAGGCAACCGCTAAGCTTTTTGCACACTCCCGCCAAAGGCGGCGGCCGGATTCGGCCGCCGGTTGCCCTAACAAGCTCTGGGCACTGCTTAAGCGGTTTGCTGCTGACGGTAGCGCTGCCGTACTTCACGTTCCGCTGCCAGCCAGTCCTCGGCCTCGCTGCCGGAACCGGCTCCGCGCTGCTGGTAGAGTTCGTAGGCGCGGCGCCGAATCTCGTCGTCCAGTTTGATCGGAACCACTCTACGGGTTTCGGTCTTCACGACTTCCAACTTCTTCTTGGGTTCGGGAGTGACTTTGGCTTCTGGTTTGATGGGTGTCGCTTCCGCTGCGGCTGCCTGCACATCGGGTAAGCTGGCCGGGTTGCCGGCACTGATTTGCTCTTTGTTTGTGTTTGTCTTGCCGCCTGAGGTGGTAGATTTTGATCTCACCATGTTCGAATACTCCTTTTAGATACCTAAGATTTAGGAATGAATTGAGTGGTTCAGCAAACCACCTACACCTCGCCCCCGCAACGTCTAAGAGAACATTTGAAATTTGGTGGCTGAGTTAACCTTAGTATAACCCTTGGGAGGCTGTGGAAACGTGTTTTCCCGAAGAGATTGGCAGGCATGGCTTTGCTATAATCGAAACTCTCCGGATGGCGCTATCGTCTAGGGGTTAGGACGGAAGATTCTCAATCTTCAAACCCGGGTTCGATTCCCGGTAGCGCTACCATTCCTTATTCTTTTAGCACCATTCGGCTTCCAAGCTGAAGAAAAGCATGCGGGTTTGAGCGGTTCGATAAGTGCCATCGTCAAACTGTAGGGTATATCTCGTTCACCAAGAAAAGCCCACCCTCCGCCAACCGAAGGGTGGGCTTTGCACTTCCTGGACTCAAGTCTTAATGACTATCAGCCGGCTTCTCCGCAGGTTTCTTGGCGGTAGTGTGAGCCGGGGAGGCTTTTGGCTTCCAGAACTCTGGGTCTGCCTTGACCCATTCGTCAGCCGGGTAGCTCATGCGCGGATTGAAGGCGAACAGGTTGGTCTGGCTCGATTCGATGGCTGCAGCCGACAAGTCGGCGAGTTTCTTCATGCCTGCTTCACCCATCGCTGCTTCAAACTCCTTGCCCTGCGCGAAGCCTTTATCAATCTCCTCGGCAGATTTCATGGGGTTGAAGACCACGTAGGTATTGTCTTGCAATCCATAGATAACATGATAGGTTGCCCAGTGCGCATCCGGGATTTTCTGGTACGCGGCGATTACCATCTTCACGAGTTCGTCCCAATCCTTGTCGTGTCCATGGCGAACCTGGTAGAGCGAGATTTCGAAATAGCGCATGTGGGGTATGTCCACCGCGGGACGCAGGCTGTATTCCTCGTGGAATGCCAAGGCGGTGCTGTCAGTCTCGCTTAAGAGTTCGCCATCTGCTGCCCAGGCCCGGTCCAGGGCAGCTGACAGAGTGGTATTCTTCTGCGTTGCGAGCCTGTCCTTTTCCCACGCGGCAAACGAATCGTAGCCGATCAGAAAGAGCGCCCGGGACTTACCGGAAAGAGATTCCACGGCTAGATAGTGGGTTGGCCATTTCGCTTGCATGTTTGCCTGAACAAACGCGCTTTCGGTTTTTTCATGTTCGCTACCTGCCTTCCCCGGCTTGGTAAATTCCCGAAAGATCGTCAGTACCTTGGGTGGCATATTGTCCATGGGCTTGTCCTGGCCAGCGGCGATCCCGGACATCCCAACAGCCAACAAAACAACCGGGGCGAGCATCGCCCTCGTGATTCTTTTCATGGTTGACCTCCTCGGTCACACAAATAGATTGAGAATCGGAATTGTTTTCCTGCCTTCGAAAACACTCGGCATTGTACACAGATTCGGCGGTGTGTGGTTGAGAAGCGATCCGGGACGCCATCCGGCGCGCCCGCGCACGCCAAAAATGGTTCTGCGAGGTTCCCGATTAGCGCACCCCCGCAGGGCGATACGGTAGCGCTCCGAAGCACCTACGCTCGCAACAGGTTGCGTGCGATGAACAAGACGTTAGCCGGGCGCTCGCCCAGTCGCCGCATGAAGTAGGGATACCACTCCGTGCCAAAGGGAATATAGATGCGGACGCGCCAGCCCTTCCGCACCAAACTTTGCTGCAGGTCGCGGCGGATGCCGTAGAGCATCTGGAATTCGAACGAGTCAGGGGAAAGCTTTTCGCTTGTCGCAAATGCCTCGGCCTGGTGAACGATTTTCTCATCATGCGTAGCCAGGCCGTGATAGATGCCGCTCTTCATCAGAACCTTCATCAGCTTGACGTAGTTGGCATCGACGTCGGATTTCGCGGCGAAGGCGATCTCTGGAGGTTCTTTGTAGGCGCCTTTGCAGAGGCGAATGCGGATGCTTTCGGCCAGGAGTTTTTCGACGTCGTTCTCGGAGCGTTTTAGGTAGGCCTGGATCACTGTGCCGACGGAGTTGGCGTTGCCGGGCATGCGGTGGAGTTCGTGGACGAAATCGAGAGTGCGCTGCGTGTAGGGTGAGCCTTCCATGTCGACGCGTACAAACCCCGGACGATTCATGGACGCAGCTTTGGCGACCAGTCCGCTGACGATGTCGCGGGCCAGCTTCTCATCTACATCAAGCCCCATGTGAGTGAGCTTGA
>PLKR01000484.1:0-170 GCA_003140655.1 Acidobacteriaceae bacterium
TCCTTCTTGAACTCATCGATCAGCCAGTCGACGATCCGCTGATCCAGGTTGTCGCCGCCCAGGTGCGTGTCGCCATTGGTGGCCTTCACTTCAATCACGCCCTCGCCCACTTCCAGAATCGAAATGTCAAAAGTCCCGCCGCCAAAGTCGTAGACGGCGATCATCTCGTC
>PLKR01000484.1:242-5157 GCA_003140655.1 Acidobacteriaceae bacterium
TCTGCGGAGGCGTGTACTCCTTGCCCTGCGCCAGCACCGCCACGTGGTCGCCCGACTGCACCACCTTGTAGGGCACCATCTTGATCTCTTCCGAAACTTCGTTGAAGCGCCGCCCCATGAAGCGCTTGATCGAATAAACCGTGTTCTCCGGATTGGTGATCGCCTGCCGCTTCGCCACCTGCCCCACCAACCGCTCTCCAGTCTTGGTAAACCCAACCACAGAAGGCGTAGTCCGCCCTCCTTCTTCATTAGCGATCACTTTGGGCTCGCCGCCCTCCATCACCGCTACGCAAGAATTGGTGGTTCCAAGGTCAATCCCAATAATCTTGGCCATAATCGTCTCCTCTACCTTACCTGTGAATCAAATAAGTGCTTTGTAATCAATGCGCTTATGATTGCCAACAACCCCATGCTAAGACCTGAGTGGAATGTTGTCAAGGTTTTGATGCGGCTGACGGGAAGGAAGTTGCGAGAAGAAGGATCGTGTGGGGACGGCCGCCCTCGGCCGTCCATGCCGAGCAACGCTCGGCTCGATCTCCTGTGCGGCGGCACTAATCCTGAGTCCGGAGGAATCACTCGCCCCCAAGGCTCACCTGGATTCGCGAAACCAAAATTACGTACTGGTGCCGTTTCGCATTCACAGCCATAGCACCAGGCGGGGTGGCCCATCTTAAAGTTCCGGCCCTAGTCCCCGTTTCAAAACTTGAGGGTGCCCCATCCTAGCGCGCTCTTTGCGCTAGGGTGGGGCCTTTGACTTCCTGCCCACCGGTCCGCGTCCTGCCCGTGTTTCACCTTTTTTAACGAGACGTGGGATTCAACCGGCTTTTCGAAATGCGGTTTCTGGGACAGAGGCTCCTACTTTAACGGGATCAAATCGAATTTCCCGGACGATTCTTCATAGAACAGAGCGCCCTCTTTCGCATCGCTGCCGCTCCAGTGCTTGTGTCCTCCCGGAACACGCAAGAAATCACCCGCGCCTACCCGCTTCTCACCCGCGTCGTCCTTGTATAAATAAGCCCCCTTTAGGACCACGATCCACACATCGTTTGTGTGAGTGTGCATCCCGTTGTCCTGGCTCGGCGCGAATTTAGTGAATGTGGCATGCGCTCCCTTGGTGGAGTCACCCCAGATCGCCGCCATGGAAACACCAGGGTTCATCGTGGTGAAATTCGCATGATCGGCAGAAACGAAGACTACCTTTTCGGATTGCCCTTTCTGTCCCTGCACCCGCCCCACGGACCACGCCGCCATAAGCGCCACCGCCACTCCAACCACCAATAGTGACTTTTTCATTTTCATTCCCCTTTTTCGTATTGCACTTCTCGATTCAAACCCGAGGCGGACGCATTCTACACTGGTAAGCCGGATAAGCACCATCTTCCTTCGCGCCCTTCAATCGACGCGCTCATACTTTTGGTTGCCCAGATGCCTCCAACGAACCCCGTCGGCATCCCGCCATACGCCGAGCGGCTTATCCTCCTCCGGATCAGACCCGATGCGCAGCACGTTCCCGTCGAGGTCTTCGATCTGCATCTCCAGCGCCCACAGGAAATTGTTAGGTGGATTCCGGATCTTTGCGCCCGACGCGACATACTGATTGTGCAGGGCGCGGATATCCTGCACGCCGATCCATACCCACATACGCGGCTGGCTCTGGTTGTCATCGGTCAAGAAGATGGAGCATTCCTCTCGCGCGATGCAGGCAAATCCTTCGTTCGCCCGCCATCGCAGTTCGAAGCCGAGCGCGTTCAGATAGTAGGCGATGCTGGCGTCCACGTCTTTGACCCGAAAGACTGGCACCGGCGCACCGAAGCTGTTAGTCGACGATTCCGGCACAGCGCCCTCCTGCAGACTGAGAACTGAGAACTGGTTCCTACTACTCGATTTCCGCCCGCCAGATCGGCTCGCCGCCCAGCGAGTGGTAGAAGCCCCAGCCTGCCAAAGCCACTACGCTCAACAGCGCCAGGATCGACGTTGTCATATACCACGCCGAAAGGTCGGCCGAGAAAGGCACGCTGCCCAAGAGATTGATCGTGAACACCGCGCAAACCAGAGGTATAAATCCGAAGCGCAGGACGATCAGCACGGCAATGGCATAGACCAGAATCTGCGCCGGGATCTCCACCGCCATGAAAGTGCTGCTCAACCCGCGCGGCACCGCGAAAATCACTACCAGCACAATCGCCGCAATCCACTCCTTGCGCAGCAGCACCTTCAGCCCAAACAGCAGAAAGAAGAAAACCAGCGTGGTTTGGATCGACTGCGGCCATTGGTGCAACCATGCGCCCAGCGCCGTGCGTCCCCCCATAAGCGCGTCGGTCGAGAAGAGCGCGGGCGCAGCCCCCATGCGCATCATGGGAATGTAGCGAAGCTGGAAGATGAGAATCCAGACTACTCCAAGAGTTACGCCGAAAAGAATATCCCGGCCCACCAGCGGATCGCGCCCTTGCCCCGACAGCAGCCGGCTCCAGGAGATGATGGTCCTCGGCCAGTGACGCCTCACCCACGGTTCCACCGCCAGGTAGAGCGTCCAGGTCAGGCCCGCAGTGAACAGCGCGGTGCTGGCCGCGATACCGAAGAGTCTGAAAGTATCGTTGATGGTCGTGAAGTGGCAGCGGCACAACCACAAGCCCATATCGAGCAGAAACATCACCGCGGCCAGGCGGAGCGCTCCTGCCCGGTCGCCTCGTCCCTGGCGGTAGTTCTTGCGCGCAAGAAGAACAGATCCCACCAGCAGCGTACACACCACGACCAGACTGATGATTTTTTCTGCCCGCTCTCCGACGGATTTCTTCTCCGTGCTCTTCATCCGCGGCGGTTTGGTCCATTCGCCGATGAGAGAGAAGAAGACGGGCTTGCCCTGAAACGCCGCCGCTTCGACGCGCAGCGGACGCGTCGTCCCCGGCCAGCTTCCGGTCCATGCCATGCGCACGTCAGAGGCAGCCAGAGAATTCCATGCGGGCTGCGCGGGCTGTAACTTTGATGAATCCAGACCGGCCGCAGTGAAGAGAATATTCCAGTCGAATGGTGCAGCCTCTGCGGCAGCGGCTTCTTTCTTCGTCTCTTCTTCTTGCAGCGGTTGTTTTTGCGGCGGGATGGCCTGGAAGTAAGTCAATCGCCCCTGCGGATCGAGCCCCAGATTGATCATGCCCGAGAGCACGGTCGGCGGATCGCTTTTGGTGACGACACCCGGCGTCAACGAATTCTCGGGGAAATTCCACGCCACCAGAGCGTCGGGACTTTGCCGGTACCAGTATTGCAGCAGGGAAGGCCGCGCAGCGAGCACCGCATCCCAGTTTGGGGGCTTGTCATTTTTCTCCACATAGTCCTGGAAATCGCCGTCGTAGTCGAGGCCAAAGGCGCTGTCGGTGGGACGGCCCCCATACCCAAGGCGCGCGATAATTTCGTGGGATTTCTGAGTTAGAACTTCCGGAGTCTGCTCCAGCCCCATCTTCTCCAGGGCGCTGTAATGGATGGAGAGATACGTGACCACGGCCAAGCCAAGCAGCACTGCCGCCAAGCAGATCACGGCGCTTCGTGGACGCAAACCAGCTGATTCGCCCGATGCAGCCACCAACTGCGGAGAAGGTGTTTCACCCGCGGCCAGCGCCGCGGCCAGCGGATCACCACCCGGCAAAGCCGCGGCCACGCTGAAGACGTTTGCAGGACGGGCTGATGGTTCATTCTCCAGGCAGCGAAGGATGACGCGCTCCACGACCGGGTTGAGATCTTTCACCACGGATGACGGCCGGCTGGGAGTTCTGTCGCCGCCGGTGCGCTCGGCTGGCTTTTCGGAGAAGGCGCGCTTGCCAGTAAAGACCTCGTAAAGCACCAGCCCGAGAGAATAAATATCACTGCGCGTGCTGACTTCCTTACCCGCCAATTGCTCGGGCGCCATGTAGGCCGGCGTTCCGCTGCGCACCTCGGCGCCCTGAATCTGATCGGCAACTCCCGCCAAACCGAAATCAGTGACCACTACCTGTCCGCGCCCATCGAGCATGATGTTCGCCGGNNTCGACATACTCCATGGTGAAGAAGGTGTGACCCTCGACATCGCCCACGTCGTACACGCGGCAAACATTTGGATGGGAAACACGGCGTGCAATCCGCACTTCGTTTTTGAAACGCTCCAGCAGTCCTTGATCGCGCGCGGCCTCGTCGGGGAGAAACTTGAGAGCCACGGGTTGTCCAAGCGTGAGGTCGTCGGCGCGGTACACCTCACCCATGCCGCCTTTCCCCAGCAGGGCAATGATGCGATAACGGCCAGCCACCAGGCGTCCGGGGAGAAAGCGCCCTTCACTCAGGTAGTCGGCCGAACTGCTGGGGCGGGACGAGGATGCGGAAGCAGGGCGTGGCGGGGGCGATGTCGACGTGGCGAAATCGAGCGTCGCAACGTCGTCCGTATTGCCGGCGGGCGCACCGCAGGCCGAGCAGAAGCGTCCCGTTGCCGGAACGTCAGTACCACAGGATGAGCACGGGGGCATGAAATTTTCCCGATACAGTCTACCGCTTCGGAGCTAGAACGTGCTGTACAGAAGATGTTCCAGGGAATGCGTTCGCCGTGGGTGGTCGGAGGTCGGCTCGAAGGGGAGTCAATAAGCTCGGGGTGTTGTTGATGCGAACGGGATCGGGACGGGGCACCCACTGTGTTGGTGATGCCAGCAAGGTCAAAAGCCTGTGCCACCCGCCGGCTGCGGCTTTGTGAGTCCGAGCAGCTTTGCGAGCTGGGCGTCGAGCATCCTCGTAGGAAGAAGTCTGGGCAATGTCCAGTTCTTGAAACGTTGCGGAACGACCGCATAGCGTGCCTTCGGTTTTGCCGTGCTGAGCGCCACGTGGACGGCTTCGCCCAGACGCTCAGGGGATAAGCCGTTATTACGTGCTTCGGCGACGATGAACTTCTGGAAGTTCTGCACCG
>PLKR01000239.1:0-1785 GCA_003140655.1 Acidobacteriaceae bacterium
TCGGAAATCATCAACGTCATCAACGACATCACCGAGCAGACCAACCTCCTGGCATTGAACGCCGCAATCGAAGCCGCGCGTGCAGGCGAAGCAGGCCGCGGATTCGCCGTCGTTGCCGACGAAGTCCGCAAGCTCGCCGAACACTCCCGTAGCGCCACCAAGGACATCGCCGCGCTGATCAAGGCCATTCAAGCCGAGACGAATGAAGCGGTCGTGGTCATGGAAGAAGGCACCAAGGAAGTCGAAAGCGGCGCAACGCTGGCCGATCAAGCCGGTCGAGCTCTCGATGCAATTTCCAGCGTCGTGCGCCAATCCGCCGAACTCGTACAAGAAATCTCCCTGGCCTCGAAGCAGCAAGTACGCGGCACCGAAGGCGTCGCCCACGCGATGCAAATTATTTCCAGCATCACGCGCCAGACGTCGCAAGGTACGCGGGGCACCGTCGCAACCGTCAGCCAGCTTGTCAAACTCTCGGATCAGCTTAACGAAGCGTTGGCGCAGTTCCGGGCGGGGAAACAAGGTGGCGTTGCGGAAGAATCCGAGCGGCCCGTTCCGGCCGGCGCGGCGCGATAGGAAACGATTCCCTGCNNATCCGGAGCCGAAACGTGATCACGATGACCGAACGCCAGGGACCTGCGGTCCGTTTGAGCGAACACGAGTTGAGCGAGATCCGCATGTTGATCGAAGAACGCACAGGCATTTGCTTCGACGAGTCGCGCGAGCGCTTTTTCTCGACGCGCGTCCGCGAGCACCTGATCGCGAAAAAACTCGCGAGCGGGACCGAGCTCTTGCGCACAATTCGCAAGACCAACGTCGAGTACGAAGCCCTGCTCGAAAGCTTGCTTACGCAGGAGACATCGTTCTTCCGTTATCCGGGCGTCTATGAGGCATTCGAGAAGAGACTACTGCCTGAGCTGCACATTAAGAAATTCTGGAAAAATCCCCGGACCCTGCGAGTCTGGAGCGCAGGCTGTTCCACCGGAGAAGAACCTTACACCCTCAACATCACCATCGCCGACGCGCTTTCGTTCGCCGACTCGTGGAAGCTCGAAATCCTAGCCACCGATGTGAGCAGGAACGCCCTGAAGCAGGCGGAGCGCGGAATCTACAAAGGCCGCAGTGTCGGAAGCGTCAGCGAAAGGCAGCTTACTGCTCATTTCAGTAAGGTTAAGGAAGGCTATCAGGTCAAGCCTCGGCTACAGAAAATGATCACCTTCGCACAGATGAATCTCGCCTCGGCCGTATACGTGGGCCGCATGGACGTGATTTTCTGTATGAACGTATTGATTTATTTCTCGGAGGAGCGACGGCGGGCGCTGGTGCGGCGTTTTTACGAGACGCTGGAGCCGGGCGGTTATTTGTTTTTGGGGCATTCGGAATCGATTTCAAAAATGCCGGTGAAGTTTCAGGCCATCGTGCTGAATGATTGCATNNTTGCGGGAGTATATCGGCGTGTTGCAGGACTTCGAGCCGCGTCGTGAGGACATCGAGCGCCTGTATATCTCAGCGCACACGTTGAGCGGAACGTCGGCGAGCTATGGATATCCGCGATTCTCCGAGGTTGCCGCGAAATTGGCGCATGTATTTCAGTACGCGCTTAGCGTTTCGCTCGGCAGCGATCTGCATGGGCCGCTGACGGAATTTCTGTCCGATGGAATCTCTTTGCTTGAGGCGGACTTGCTGGAAATCAGCGACACGGGGAACGAGACGGCGGAAGATATTGCCGCGTTCAAGGACCGCTACCGATTTGCGTTTCAGATCGAGCCGGCGCGGCTAGACCTGACG
>PLKR01000239.1:1862-3897 GCA_003140655.1 Acidobacteriaceae bacterium
CAGCCGGAAGCCGAAGAGCATCTGCAGATTGTCAGCGATTGCTTGATTTCCCTGGAAGGCGGCAACAATCCGGAAGAGATCAACAAGTTATTTCGCGCCATTCACACAGTCAAGGGATCGGCGGCGCAAGTTGGTCTTAAGCGGCTGGGTGCTATCGCGCATCGCGTGGAGGATTTGATTGGGCGCTTGCGCGACGGAGAGATGGAGCCTTCGCCCGCGGTGGTGGATGTCTGTCTCGAGTCGGTGGACGTGCTCAAAAAGACGCTGCACCGGCAATGGCTCGACGAAGCGGAAATGCGCACGGTGGTGGATTCCCTGCTGGGCCGGATCGCGGAATATGCACCAGCGGACGCCGACGAAGCGGAGTCGTTGGCCGAAACGGATCATTTTGTCGAAATCGCGGCAGACGCGACACCGATCGTAACAACCGCGCTGACGGCGCCAGTTGGCAAATCCGTGGCCAAAGCAGCCGCCGCCAACGGTGGCCCCGTGAAATCCGTGNNTACCGTCGGCGAACTGGTGATCAACCGGACGCGGATGGTTGGGCGCGTGGCTGAACTTGAGAAGTTGGTGGATACGCTGAGTTTCTCGAAAGAACGGCTGCAAGGAAAAGTGGCCGAGTTCCAGGATAAATACGAATATACACGCATCAACTCGGCCCGCGATAACGGCCCTTGGAAACGGAATAGCACTCCAGAAATTCTCACCGGAGNNGAGACGCAGGGCTTCAGCGAGCTGGAGATGGACCGCTACGACGACTTCAGCATACTTTCGCGTTCCATGGCGGAAATTTCGGCGGACGTTAAGGAAGTGCTTTCGCAGTTGCAGGGTTTTATCGGGCGCGTGGAAGGGGACATCGATGAATTCACGAAATTAGCTCATCACCTGCAGGATGAGTTTACCGCCGCGCGCATGGTTCCCATCGGGACGCTATACTCGCGGATTTCGCGGGCCGTACGGGACGCCGCGAAATCCGCCGGAAAAGTCGTAGAGTTGGAACCATCTGGCAGCGAAACCGAACTGGACAACAATATCATCCAGCAAATCTCCGATCCTCTGGTACACCTGGTGCGAAATTCTGTCGCGCATGGCATCGAACGCGCCGAGGACCGCGTTCTAGCGGGTAAACCGCGCGCTGGCAAGGTCTCGTTGCGCGCGTATCACCGTGGCAATCACATTTACATTGAAGTAGAAGATGACGGGCGCGGTATCGACTACGGCCGTGTGCGGCAGAGCGCCATCGAACGCGGGATGGCGTCCACGGAAACCGCCGACCGGCTTACCGAACGCGAGTTGCGCGAGATGCTCTTTCATCCGGGCTTTTCAACGGCTCCGATCAAGACCGAACTTGCTGGCCGCGGCGTTGGTCTGGACGTAGTGCGCGCCAATCTGAATGCGTTGAATGGCGAAATCGATATTCAGAGCACCGCCGGAGCAGGCACGAAATTCACGCTGAAAGTACCGTTGACGCTGATTATTTCTCCGGCGCTGTTCGTGCGCTGCGGCTCTACCCACTTCGCCCTGCCCTTGGCGGTGGTTGAGGAAATCCGTCGTTTGCGGGCCGACGAGATCGAGGATGTCGGCGGTAAGCTGATGACCAAGATTCGCGACGTGGTTACCGAGGTCGTACGCCTGGACAACTACCTCGGTTTGCCACCGCTCGAACCGGTGAACGGATACTTCCACATGGTGGTCGCCAACATCGGCGACCGCAAGATCGGTGTGGTGGTCGAAGAAGTTTTGGGCAAGGACGAAATCGTCATCAAGAGCCTCGGCGAATATCTGCGCCGCGTAAAGGTGTTTCCGGGAACGACCATCGCCCCCGACGGAAGTTTGATCCTTTTGATCGATTTGAATCGCCTTGTGGCGACGGAACCCACGGAGCGGCGGGCTTTGCAGGCAAACGCCAGCGCGGCACGCATCTTCGCGCCGGGTTCCACAGCGGTGGCTCGCGGCACCATACCTGCGGAAGCCATCGATCGCGTGGAGCAAGAGCGCTTGATCGTGGTGGCCGACGATTCCATCAGCGTACGCA
>PLKR01000535.1 GCA_003140655.1 Acidobacteriaceae bacterium
CGTCAAAGCCCACAACTGCTGCTATAAGTTCCGCCAGTTCGCGAACCGTCTGATCTTCACCAGCACCAACATTGACCAAAGGTGCATTCGCTTCGCTGGCAACCAGAGAGTCAAATGCCTCGCGTTTAAGTTCCATCAGAAACACGCACGCATTAGCCAGGTCTTCGCTATATAAAAACTCACGCCGAGGTGTACCACTTCCCCAGAGCAGCACCTCCTCTTGGCCGCCGGTTTTCGCTTCGTGCATTTTTCGGATCAGCGCAGGGATCACGTGAGACGTCCGCAGATCGTAGTTGTCGCCCGGGCCGTAGAGATTGGTCGGCATCGCCGCCAGATATCGCGTTCCATATTGCCGGTTATAAGCCCAGCACATCTCGATGCCCGCAATCTTGGCGATGGCGTAAGGCCGATTCGTACGTTCGAGCGCGCCAGAAAGAAGACTATCTTCTAGTATCGGCTGCGCTGCGAATTTCGGGTAGATACAGCTCGATCCGAGGAAAAGCAACCGATCGACCCCGGCCCTGTACGCTNNGCGCTTTCGATTATGTTCGATTGCATTTGCACATTCTGAAATATGAATTCGGCGGGATAGGTATTGTTTGCAAGAATGCCCCCGACCTTCGCCGCTGCGAGAAAAACATACTGCGGCTGTTCTCGACTGAAGAAATCGCTGACATCGGCCTGGTCCATGAGGTCCAGCTCCGCATGTGTTCGAACCACCAAGTTGCGATGACCCGAACGGTTCAACGCTCTAACTAGAGCTGAGCCCACAAGTCCCCGGTGGCCTGCTACGTAGATCTTTGCTTCAGAGTTCATTACGTTTCCCTTTCCCCGTGATCAGTTTAGTCACCGAGCGCACTACCCGCGGCGGCCTCCAGACATTTCGAAACAGATCCTGTCCACTGGTGCCAGTCTCCGAATTTTTCTTCCAGAATGGCACGGCCCGCACCCTTTGGCGTCACGCCAATTTCTTCGACGTCGGCATCGACCATGATGCGGACTAGTTCGCTGAATTTGATCCTAGGCTCCCACTCCAGCGCGCGGTGGGCTTTGCTGGTATCAGCGAGAAGGAATTCCACTTCCGCGGGCCGTAGATATCGAGGATCTAGCNNAGGTCGAGATAGCCAAACGCTTCTTCCAGAAACTCGCGAACCGTGTGTGCCTCTCCGGTCCCCAACACATAGTCGGAGGGATCATCCTGTTGCAGGATGCGCCACATACCCTCCACATACTCTGGAGCGTAGCCCCAATCGCGGCGGGCGTCTAAATTTCCCAAATAGAGCTTGCGCTGCTTTCCGGCCTGGACGCGGGCGACGGCCCGCGTAATTTTTNNTCTCGTGATTGAACAAGATCCCGTTCGCTGAGAACATTCCGTAAGCCTCACGATAGTTCACCGCCATCCAGTGACCGTATACCTTGGCTGCGCCGTAAGGGCTGCGGGGGTGAAATGGCGTCGCTTCGTTTTGGGGAGGTGGTGTCGATCCGAACATTTCCGACGAGCCGGCTTGGTAGAAACGGCATCGGATGCCGCTGTTGCGTACCGCCTCGAGAATCCGGGTGGTCCCCAGTCCGGTAATATTGCCAGTGAACTCGGGCACATCGAAGCTCACGCGCACATGGCTCTGGGCTCCCAAATGATAGATCTCATCGGGCTGCATGTTGTAGATGAGGTTGGTNNCTCCGTAGTGAAGATGTAACCGCCGATTTGTGGTTTGCGGATCCTCGTATATGTGGTCGATGCGGTCAGTATTGAAGGTGCTGGCACGGCGGATAATTCCGTGGACCTCATAATCTTTGCCCAGCAGCAACTCCGTCAGATACGAACCATCCTGGCCGGTAATGCCTGTGATCAATGCGCGCTTTGACACGGGTACCTCCTTGAGAGAATCCAGAATGACGTTGGCGACTGCCTCTACTTGCTCGATAGCGCTAGCGCCGTGTGTCGGTCGGAGAGTCGAACAGAAGATGAAGATTTCGTCAGGTTGGGGATCACGGGTTTGGTCGCACGAGCGGTATATCGCTTCCTGCTGTTCTGTTTTTCGTGCTTGAAGCGATCTCTCTTCGGGAAGAGGCTGCTTCTCGTAGTGAGTCCTAACGCTGGACGACCAAATGTAGTCCCCAACGCCGGGGTTTGATCGGAGTCAGGAACCGCTGGGAGTGTTGTCCTTCGTATGGAAGACGGCTTTGGGTTGCCTGACAAAGGATGATAAGGCGGAGCGTCCAGAAAAGTCTTCTGGCCCAAGCCAGAATTGTCATTCTTATTGCGATTCTTCGTGCTCCCGGATGTATCGTAAGCTTTAGGCTGCGATCCACTGGGCTGTTCTGATTCCCTTTCCGGGCGGAAGGAGGACAGGCCAACTCTGGGCGGACTGCCTTTGTCATCAGTACTTGTCGTAGAGATGTCCGCATGGGCGGGCCACGCTACGGATGCCGGAGGCCGTTTTCCGGCGTGCGAAGCGGTGGTACGTTCACGCGACCCTTCCTCGGCCGTCGGCTCGTGTGGTTGCCCATCGACCTCCGGATGCACCGAAGCGTCCACCGCATCGATCGCAGGATTGGCTTCTGTCGTGGCCCCAGCGTCGGACTGTGCACGCGCGCTAACTGCCACACAAACCAAGGCGAGGCAAATGCCAGCGCAAATGAACGTTGTGATCCAGCCTCCGATCATGCGGCCGCCGAGTCCCCTGCCAATGCTGCTGGTTCTGGTT
>PLKR01000078.1 GCA_003140655.1 Acidobacteriaceae bacterium
GGAAACCAGATGGACGAAGCCATCATGAATTATCTGAAGCGGAAATATAACCTGCTGATCGGGGAGCGCACGGCTGAGCAGATTAAGATGGAGATTGGCTCGGCGCACCAGCTCGACAAGCCGATGACCATGGAGATCAAAGGACGCAACCTGATCGAAGGCGTGCCGAAAACCATTACGGTGGATGACGGCGAAATCCGCGAGGCGCTGAGCGAGTGCGTTTCGACGATCATGAATGCGATTCGCGTGGCCCTGGAGCGCACGCCGCCGGAGCTTTCGGCCGACATCAGCGACCGCGGCATCGTGCTGACCGGAGGCGGGGCACTGCTGAAGAATTTGGACAAGCGCATCCGGGAAGAAACCGGCCTGCCGGTCTCCATTGCTGACGATCCGCTGTGCAGCGTGGTGCTGGGCACGGGCAAGATGCTGAGCGACTTCAAGCTGCTGCGGAAGATCTCGATAGAGTAGCAGTGGTCAGTGGCCAGTGATCGGTGGCCAGTTGAAACCTGCTGCATGCTTTCCTTTCGTTCTTGACAGAGATTTCCCACTGGCCACTGATCACTGGCCACTGACCACTGAAGTTATGGAATCCGTACTTGGCCGTTACCGCAACCTGACTATTCTGGTAGGCGTATTGTTTCTGCAGCTGCTGGGGCTGGCGGTGCAGGTGAAGCGCAGCGCGGATGTGGAGCACACTCGGCTGATCCGCATCTGGGCAGTGGAGGCGATAACTCCTTTCGAACGCGGGCTGGTCTGGGCACAAAACGGCAGCAGCAATCTCTGGCACAACTATTTTTTCCTGCGCGGAGTGCGGGCCGAGAACCGCCAGCTCAAGGAGCAGATCGAGCAGATGCGGCTGGAGCAGGTGCGGTTGAGCGAAGACGCCACCCAGGCCCACCGGTTGCAGTCTCTTCTGATATTCAAGGAGCAGTTCATCGCTAAAACGGTGGCCGCACAAGTCATCGGGTCGGGTGGTAGTGACCTTTCGCGAATCATCTATATCGACAAAGGCAAGAATGATGGCATGAAGCCGGATTTGGCAGTGATCACTGCCGGCGGCATCGTCGGCAAGGTACTGCAAGTGTTTCCGACTTCTTCCCAAGTCCTGATGATCAACGATCAGAGCAGTGGCGTGGGAGCGATGCTGGAGAAGTCGCGGTTACAGGGCGTAGTGCGTGGAACGGCCAACGGCGAGTTGGTTCTGGACCGGGTGATGAGTGACGAACAGATCGCTGCGGGAGAATCTGTGCTGAGCAGCGGAGGCGACCAGATCTTTCCCAAGGGGCTTCCTGTGGGTACGGTGAGCAAGGTAAGTGCAGGGAGAGAAATGTTTCTGAGCATTAAGGTGAAGCCGGCGGCAGACCTGAGCCGGCTGGAGGAAGTGCTGGTTGTGACCGAAAAGCAGGAACGGGAGCCGGTGGCGGAAAGCGGCGACAGCAGGGGGCGCGCAGCGGATATTTTGGCGCAGCGGCTGCCTTCGGTCCCGGAGAAACCTGCGACGGTTGCGGGAGCGAATCCGGCGGGAACGGGAGCTGCCGCGAGCGACGCGACGGGGCAGGACGCGGGCGCAGGCGAGAAGCCGCAGCCGAACGGCGCCGCGAAGATTGTGACTGAAACCGGGACGACCGGTGGAGTTTTGAAGAAAGTTGTGCAGAAACCGGCTGCCGGCGATTCCGGCAAGAACGGTAGGTCCGGGAGTGGGACTGGGTCGAGCGCGGCTTTGAGCGCCACCCCGAACGCCACTTCGAACGCCAGTCCGAAATCTGCGAATTCTACGCCGAAACCGGCAACGGCACCGTCCAAACCCTCGAGCCCGCAGTCCAGTTCTCAACCACCGGCAACGGAAGACAATCCCCACTAGCGTGCCCATCACTTACACATCGGGGGAGCAGATTGAGGTTTACCGGTTCAGCATTCCGGTGACCGTGGGTGTGCCTTTGCTGGCGCTGTTTCTGCAGGCGTTCCTGCCGAGACGGTTGCCATTTTTCTCCATCTTCGACTTGCCACTGCTGGTAACGATTTTCTTTGCCATGGCGCGGCGCAACCCGATTTCCGGGCTGTTTACCGGAGCCGCCATTGGACTGGTGCAGGACATGCTGGGGCCTTATCCAATCGGAATTTATGGGATCGCCAAGACGGTGGTGGGCTACGGGGCGTCGTCGCTGGGGGCGAAGCTTGACGTGGAGAACGTGGGGGCTCGATTCCTGGTGACGACGGGGTTTTACCTGGTGCACGCTGCGGTCTACTTCACGGTAGCGCGGGGCATGGTCAATCTGACGTTGGATTGGAGCTGGACCCGGGGCATCCTGGCCGGGCTGGCGAATGGCCTGCTGGGTGTGGCGTTGTACTTTGTGTTGGACAAGTTCAAGCAGCGGACGTGAGCGAGCAGTTGCCAGTTGCCGGTGAATCTGAGCAGGCCGTGACTTCCGTTACCCGCGTCGACAATGCCGACGCTTCCGCACGGATTACAATGGACCTGAAAGCTCCTATACATTCAATTCTGCGAGGTTGTGACTTGTTGCGGACCAGGCAAACTCTCACCAGTGTGACTGGCAACTGGCAACTGGCCACTGGCAACTGATGTTCGGACGCGACGACAAAGTATCGGCAATCCGCTTGACGGCGGCGCAGTATTTGATCCTGGGCATCTTCATGGTGCTGGCTTACGGGCTGTGGAAGCTGCAGGTAATGGAGAGCGGTTATTATGCCTCAGCGGCCGAAAAGAACCGCATTCGAAATGTGCCGATCCTCGCGCCCCGGGGCAAGATTCTGGACCGCGAAGGGCGCATCATTGTAGATAACTATCCATCGTTCTCGGCGCTGCTGCTGCGCGAGTCTTCCCGTGACCTCAATGCCGACGCGGACTTGATTGCCCAAGGCCTGCACCTGGACGCAAATGAAGTGCGTACGAGAATCCGCCACTTCGCGTCCATGCCGCAATACCAGCCGATCTTTCTGAAAGAAGACATCACGCCGGATGAGCTGGCGTTCATCGATGCCCATCGCAACGAACTGCCGGAGCTGGATACGATCGTGGCGCACC
>PLKR01000447.1 GCA_003140655.1 Acidobacteriaceae bacterium
GTAATCACGCGGCAGTGAAAGAGTTTGGCAATCTGAATCGCCGCAATGCCGACGCCGGAACTCGCTCCCAGCACCAGCACCGTTTGTCCCGGACGAATGCCGGCTCGTCCGACGAGCATGTGCCACGCCGTCACAAACACCAGCGGCACGCTCGCCGCCTGGTTGAAATCGAGCGAGTCAGGAATCGGAATCACATTCGCCGCCGGCACCGCGATCAGTTCGCAGTTTCCTCCGTCGACGCCGTTCCCCAGCACGGTAAACTCGCGGCACTGGTTCTGCACTCCGGCAACACACTTCTCGCAATGCCCGCAGTAATGCATTGGCGCCAGCAACACGCGCTGCCCGGCCTTGAACCCTCCGACGTACTCGCCCGCCTCGACCACTTCACCCGCAACGTCACTGCCAAGAATGTGCGGCAGTTTCACACCCGGCAGTCCCTTGCGCACCCAAACATCCAGATGATTCAGCGAACACGCGCGCACGCGCACCAGCACCTGATTCTTGCGCGGCTGCGGATCGGGGACATCTTCATAAGTCAGGACTTCCGGTCCACCAAATTGATGAATGCGGACGGCTTTCATAGCGTTCTCCTAGGATTCCTCAGGGGCTAAAGCCCACAGTCTTATTGACCGCAGCGCGGCACGGCTGAACGCCGTGCCCTTCCCGAAATCGTTCCTTTCTCGAAACGATTTACGAGACCAGTTCTAACACAAACTGACTTGCAGGGAAGAATTGACATCGAGGTCGAATCGCGTGACCATGAAGTTGGTTTGACGGACTAGTCTCGTACACTTTGCAACGCTGCAACAAGCCCCGGAGTGATGACCCGGGGCTTTTGCTTATCCGCGTTTGACTCCTTCCTGTTAACCGACTGATAATCAAGACTGCAAGCTGCTTCCAGCCTCATGGATATCTACGAGCAAATCGTTCAGCTCCGCCGCGAAGGGCGCCGCGGTGCCGTAGCGACCATCGTCAATGTGCGCGGATCGATCCCTTCGTTCCGCACTGCCAAGATGCTGGTGCGCGACGACGGCTCGATCGTGGGCACGATCGGAGGCGGGTGCGTCGAGGCCGACGTGTGGCAAGCGGCGCGGGAAGTGATGGAATCGGAAAAGCCCCGGACGCTTACCTTCGACCTGAATCAAGATCCAAAGTACGACACGGGCCTGGTCTGCGGCGGCACACTCGAAGTTTTCATCGAGCCCGTATTACCTCCAGCGTTACTTTATGTGTTCGGTGCAGGTCACGTTGCCATAAATCTTTGCCAGGTCGCCGCGAATGCAGGCTTTGACCTCATCGTCACCGACGACCGCACCTCCTACGCCACCAAAGAACGTTTCCCCTCCGCTCGCGAAGTTCACGCGCTCGATTTCGAAGAGGCTACCCAGAAGCTCGACCCTAACGAGACTTCCTACATTGTGATCGTTACCCGAGGTCATCGCGACGATATGCGCATCCTGCGCTGGGCGGTGCAAACACGCGCCCGCTACGTCGGCATGATCGGATCGAAGCGCAAGGTGATCGAGATTTTCAAGACGCTGCAGAAGGAAGGCGTGCCCGCGCATTTGTTCGACCGCGTGCACGCGCCCATCGGACTCGACATCGGCGCCATCACCCCCGAGGAGATTGCGGTTGCGATCACGGCAGAGTTGATCGCGATTCGGCGGCATGCGAGTGCCGGTCTACCCCACATGAGCTGGTTCCGCACGCAAGAGTCGCCGACTGGCGTGGGCGACGTTCCAGATGCGCCCGCGGCAGTCGATGAACATGAATGAATTGCTGATTGTTGATTGAAAACGTACCGTGTCTGACGCGCTCTGCAATCAACAATCAGCAATCAAAAATCAACAATTCTTTGCCGTTCCTGCTATCTTCGCAGCATGACCCGCGCTTCCAGCTTTGCTGGCCTGATCCTCGCCGCCGGAGACTCCTCGCGCATGGGTAGGGATAAAGCCTTGCTGCCGTGGCCTCCGCAAGTCACAGGGCAGGCGCCTTCCAGTGACACATTTCTTTCGGCGGCTATTCGTTCGCTTGCGGCGGCCACTGAGTTCGTCGTGGTGGTGGTGGGAAAGAATGAAGCGTTGCTGGCGCCGATTATTTATGCGCATGGCGCGTCTCTGGTGGTTAACCCAGACCCCGGTCGCGGCCAGTTCAGTTCGCTGCAAGTCGGTCTGCACGAAGTGCTCAACCATGGGCGTGACGCCGCGATGGTCACTCTGGTGGACCGCCCTTCGGTCAGCACCGCGACCATCCAATCTCTGCGCGATGCTTTCGAAGCCGCCGAGCAAAATATCTGGGCAGTCGTCCCTGAGTTTTCCGGCAAACATGGGCATCCCTACCTTGTGGGGCGNNCACCAGGAGCACATCCAATATCTCAGGGTCGACGATCCTCTGGTTGCCTTGAATATCAACACTCCGGTGGACTACGCGGGGTTGCGGCCCTCTCAGAATTGATGATTGTTGATTGCTGATTGATGATTGAAAGGCTAATTCGGGTTGGGTTCTTGGTTTTCAATCANNCGCCATTGCCTGTTTCCCTCCGCGCGCGTTATCGTCGATAGATGTACGCGGCAGGGACAGAAGCATTCCTCGACTCGATCCTTCGCCTTGAGCTGCGCGTCGCGGCTTTTGATTGCGATGGCACTCTGTGGTCGGGCGATTCCGGGGAGCGCTTCTTCGATTGGGAACTGAGCGAGGGCGACGTCTTTCCTGACAGCATCAGCCGCGGCATCCTTAGCCGAACCCTGCGAGAGCGTTACGCCGCCTACAAGCGGGGCGAGGTCGATGAAACCACGATGTGCGGCGAAATGGTGACCATGCACCGGGGCGTTTCAGAGCTGAAGCTGATGGACGNNTGCAGGAAAACGGCTGCGAGGTGTGGGCCGTCTCGTCTACGAACGAATGGGTGATCCTCGCCGCGATGAAGCATTTCGGCATACCCGAGAGCCGCATTCTCGCGGCTAAGGTGGAAATCGATGGTGGCATCGCGACCGATCGTCTGATCCGCGTGCCCTCGGGCCCTGGCAAACCAGAGGCGCTGCGCGAGGTCGTTGGGAAGGGAATTGATGCCGCCTTCGGCAATTCCCGCTGGGATGCGGAGATGCTGGCGATGGCGAAACATCCCTTTGCGGTCAATCCGAATCCGGACCTCGAGTCCATTGCCCGGGAACAGGGCTGGCGCATTTATTTCCCCGAAGGCACTGGTCCGCGAAGTTGAGTTTGCCGCCGGGAGCCTGCCGTTTACAATTGGGCTGCAAATGTATTCCGCGCAGTTACTCGATCATTTTCAGAATCCGCGCAATGTCGGAGAGATTGCCGGCGCGGACGCTATGGCGGAAATTGAAAACCCGGCCTGCGGCGACGTGTTGCGGCTAACCCTGAAATCTAGCGCAGGCCGAATTACTCAGGCGCAGTTCAAGGCCAAGGGCTGCGTGGCGTCGATTGCCTGTGGCTCGGCATTGACGGAATTGGTAGTGGGGAAAACGCTGAACGAAGCTCGGAACCTGCGGCGCGAAGACGTCAGTGCAGCCGTCGGAGGCCTGCCCCGAGCCTCAACCCACGCCGCACATTTGGCCTTGGACGCTTTATCGGCGGCGCTGAGCCGCATCAATCCTGTAGTTTAACATTCATGCCATCGTCCCACACGCCGCGCCGCATCGTCAGCCTGCAGCCGAGCGCGACGGTCATCCTTGCGGCTATCAGAGAACTCGACCGTGTGGTCGCCTGCACGAAGTATTGCGCGGATGTGGTTCCCGAAATCACGTTGCGACCGCGTATCATTCTTGCCGACTCCTGGACTGCCAGCGCCGAACAGATTATTGCTGCTCAGCCCGACCTCGTTATCGCTTCCGTGCCTTACCAGGAGAAGGCGGTCATCGAAATACTTAAGTCGGGAGCCCGCTTTTTGGGGTTCGCCCCCAAGACTCTCGCCGACGTTTACACTGACATCGCCGTCATCGCCGGGGCGGTCGGGGCGAGCGATCGCGGCGAAGGCGTGATCGTCTTCATGCAGCAGCAGATCGAACAAGTCCGCGCTCGCACCGCGGGGTTGCCTCGTCCCAGAGTGTTCTGCGAAGAATGGGGCAAGCCGCTGATCGCTTCGCAAGCCTGGGTCGCAGAACTGGTGGAAGCCGCTGGAGGCGAGTTTCTGGGCGCACCGGGGCGGCAGATTTCCGTAGAAGACGTGGCCCGCATGGATCCCGATATCACGGTCGCCGCCTGGTGTGGAGCGGGCGACCGCGTCCCGCTGGAGAAAATCGTCAGCGACCGCAAGTGGCAGGGAACTCGCGCCGCTCGCACTTCCCGGGTCTACTGCATTCGCGACGAGCACCTCAACACGCCCGCTCCAACGCTGCTCCGCGGTCTCGATGCGCTGGCGTTTGCAATTCATCCCGAACTGTTTGCGGGCACGGAGGGAATCCGCCGGATTACCTCGGTTTCATCTTCTACAGCCGCGGATCTCTCACGCTGAGTTAAGATTCTGCTCATGCCCGTCACTACTAGAATCGAAGAGGTTCGCAACGAAGTTACGACCCTTGCGCAAGCGGCGGCTACGGCCAAGGAACTGATGCAAGGCGTGTGCACGCTGCTGAACGAGCGCATGCTTAAATACAACTGGGTCGGCTTTTACATGCTCGAGCCCGGCGCCCAACCGCCGATGCTGGTGCTGGAGGCTTTTGTGGGCGCCATGACTCCTCACACGCGAATCCCGCTCAACCAAGGGATTTGCGGGGCTGCCGCTTCCAGCGGGAAGACGATTGTGGTTGACGATGTCAGCAAAGATCCCCGCTACCTTGCCTGTTCCCTGGAGACCAAGTCCGAAATTGTTGTGCCTATTTTCGTGATGAAGCAAGTCGCCGGCGAACTCGACATAGATAGCCATTTTGCAGCCGCGTTCGGTGCCGAGGACCAGAAACTTGTCCAGTACTGCGCCGAAGTGGTGGGGAAAAGGCTGGAGAAGTCGCGGTGAAGTCCCAATTATGAAACGGGTCGTCGCAGCCGTGATCGAAAGGGATGGCAAGTTGCTGGTCTGCCAACGCACGCGGCATCAGACCATGCCGCTCAAGTGGGAGTTCCCCGGGGGGAAAATTGAGGAAGGCGAGCAGCCGCGCGACGCCCTGCGCCGGGAACTGGAAGAAGAATTGGGAATCCATGCCAGGATTGGCGACGAGATCGTGCGCCTGCAGCATACCTACCCGAATGGCGCCATGGTTGAGCTACGGTTCTTCATCGTGCGCGAATA
>PLKR01000027.1 GCA_003140655.1 Acidobacteriaceae bacterium
CGACTGCATCGGCAGTTCTTCCCCGAGAGCTACCTTCCATGGTTACACTTAGCTACTTGGGTCTTGATGATCGTATTCTTCGTACTCTGCGTGCAGTTTGACCGCTCCCATTCCATCTCCCACCAGGAGTAGTTGTTGCAACGTCGCGATTACGCTCATTGACCTGGGTGGAGGGGTTTTGAGTGTAATCGCCNNCGGGAAGGAGTTTTTCAACAGCCACGGCTGATTTCGCCCTACCATGATGAAGGGCTCCGCTGGCGGGTTCCCCCAAGAGGGTGGTCTCGTCCAACTTTATGCACATTGCCAACCTAATCCGTTACAATTCTTGTGATCGTAGAGTTGGGTACGCTTGCGACAAGGATGGAGAGCGGAAATGGCAAAGACAACGCCTAAAGCAAAGAATAGCGCTTTTATGAAACCAATGCAGCCATCAGAGCACCTGGCCAAAATTGTCGGCACAGAACCACTGCCTCGAACTGAGGTCACAAAAAAGATTTGGGCGCACATTAAAAAACACCATCTTCAGAATCCGAAGAACAAACGAGAAATTCTGGCCGACGATAAGTTGCAGCCGATCTTTGGCAGTAAGAAACTGGACATGTTTCAGATGACGAAGGCGGTGAACAAGCACTTGAAATAAGGGCTGCATGCAGAATCTGAGCTTTAACTGACCGCTGCGCTGAAGTTCCTGAAGGATTTGTATCCCTCGATAATTGCCTCAAATATCCGGCTTGCGGTTTCCCACCTTCGAAAAATGGAGGAACGAGTACCTGTTGAAAAACCGCCTCTCCAACAAATCGGCAGTGTCAAGCGCTCTCCGATCTCCTGAGCCGCTGGGTGCTAATCTTCTTTATTGCTGGTCTCCTTTATCTCTAGTGCTTCAAGCCCGTCGATAGCTTGGGAGCGTACAACATCCCGTGGGAGACGGGCTTTCGAGTCCACTCAGAGAATCAGCCAGTGACGTTGGTAACGAAACTGTCGCAACATCCCCTGTCTAACAAGTCGGCGTTTCCAAGCGCTTTTCGATCCTCTGTGCCGATCCGCAGCAGCCGCAAGTGAATGATTCCATTGATGCGAAATTTTGGAACTCGCTGGTCAGCTCGGTATACCCATTGAGACGGTGGCAGCAGCGCGGCTCTCTGAGGGGCGTACATGCTACCCCCGAATCGGAACGTCTCTGAAAAGAGCTTGACTCTGGAATGCGTTCAAGGGTTGATACTGGTGATGTGGACATTGGCAAGCCTCTTCGGTCTGGCGGATTGGCAAAGGCGACAGGTGTCAGCCCGGACACGATTCGGCACTATGAAAAGATCGGAATTCTCGCCAGAGCTTCGCGTACTAAGTCAGGCTATAGGCTTTATTCCGAAAGTGCAGTTGAACGGGTGATGGTCGTCCAGCGAGCGCTGCGTATCGGCTTCACATTGGCAGAACTGTCCGAGGTTTTCAAAGCCCGTGATGCTGGCGGTGCCCCATGCCAGCGAGTGTATAAGCTGGCGGCGGGCAAACTCAAAGGCGTCACCGTTGACATCGCGGCTCTGAAACAAACAGAACGATATCTCAAACAGGTTTTGGCTGATTGGGAGGGGCGAATGCAGCGAACGGTTCCCGGACAGAAGTCAAATTTGCTGCACTCGCTCACAGGAGAGGTCCACGGAAACCGTAAAGCGGTCAACTTTCGGAGGAAAAAGCCATGAAGACCATTGTCACTCTGTTCCTATTCTGCGGCCTTCAAGTGGCAGCAAAGGACATGCAGTCCTGCCCGAAGCACAAAGACCAAACACAAGCGCAGCACCAAGCGGATGTAGAGAAGCATGGTGACCAGGCGATGGGATTTTCGCACGAAGCGACGACTCACCATTTCCGACTCCTCCCCGACGGCGGGGCGATTGAAGTCACGGTCAATGACGCTAAAGACGCTGGCGACTTGCAAGCGATCCGGGGGCATCTCAACCATATTGTCACCATGTTCTCCGATGGTAATTTTTTAATTCCGATGTTTGTTCACAGCCAGACTCCTCCGGGCGTCACGGAGATGAGAGATAAACGAGCGGAGATTTCTTATACCTTGGAGGAGCTACCGACAGGCGGCCGAGTGCGGATTATAACCAGGAATCCGGATGCCCTGAACGCCGTGCATGACTTTCTGACATTCCAGATTCAGGACCACCACACCGGGGACAAGACTGAATAGGCGTCTTGTAAGATGACTGCGTGCCCTTGAGCAGGCTGCTCGTCCTCGTTTTGATTTTCTTCCTCACTAGCTGCATCAGTGTGGTCACAGGTAGCACGTCGCTCATCACTGTACCGGTGATGATTGAGTTGGGGATCGATCCACACGTCGCCGTGGCAACGAACATGATGGCGCTCATCTTCATGAGTGTCGGCGGTTCGTTACCATTTGCTCGGGAGGGCATCGTTGAACGTCGCCTTCTTCCTCTCGCTGTCATCCTGACTCTGATTGGTTCAGCGATAGGTGCGCTCCTATTGCTCCGCGTTCCGGTGCGGGCACTTCAGTTGACGATTGCGATTGCGATGATTGCGGTCGCGGTCTTCTCGCTGGCAAGACGGGACAGCGGCACAAGTGAGCATTCTGTGTCGAGCAGCAGAAGAGCGGTTGGCTATTTCGCGACTTTCCTTCTCGGGGTGTACGGCGGATTCTTCAGCGGGGGATATGTCACGATGCTAACCGCCGTCTTTGTTCTGCTGTTTGGTCTCACATTTTTGCGATCTGTGGCGACCACTAAGGTCGTCAACGTCTTTTCTTCCGCCATAGCAACGCTGATCCTCGCTTGGCACGGCTTCGTTGACTACAAGCTCGGTGTCATTCTCGGGGTGACGATGTTCTTGGGTGCCGTCATTGGTGGACACCTCGCAATGCGGCTCAACCCCATCTGGCTCCGGCGCATCTTTCTTCTCGCTGTCGTGGGACTTGCTCTGAAGATGCTATTCGCATTCCTACAGGAGTGATACTTGGTATGGCCTGTGTTGCGTCCTTCTCCTCTGTCGCATTGTCGAGCGCGAAACCACACCGGGATCGAGATTGTCTTCTCCGACTTTCCCCGATCACGCTGATCTTGATCTGGCGGTAGTGGGCGAGGCGTGGGTTTCCACAGGAACAGCAACGCATTATTAGGACTGACAATTCCCTGGGCTGTCTGGTAGACTTCCCGCTCCGTGGATTCCGAGACCAAGCCACAGTCCTCGCCTCTCTGTCCGATCTGCGGCAAGCCCTGTTCGCTGCAAGAATGCGTCACAGATGCCAAAGGCAGAGCCATTCACAAAGACTGTTACCGCACTGCTCTTATCGAAGGACGCGAGAGTCTTTAGAGCA
>PLKR01000191.1 GCA_003140655.1 Acidobacteriaceae bacterium
AGAAGCGCTACCAAAACGACATTTACGCCCGAACCACCACCCGCATGACGCCGGACGAGATCCACCAACTCGGCCTACGCGAGATCGACCGTATTCAGGCCGAGATGACTGCGATCGCCAAGAAAGAGGGCTTCGCCGACCTTGCTTCTTTCCGGACCTCTCTCAAAACCAATCCCAAGTACATTCCCACGTCCGCGGATCAGATCCTCGACGATTTCCGCCGCTACATCGCCCAGATGGAGCCTAAACTCCCGGAACTCTTCACGCTGCTTCCCAAGTCGCCGGTCACCGTCGAAGCCATCCCTGCCTTCCAGGCCGCGGCTGCAACCCACTACGTTACCGGCACTCCCGACGGCAAGCATCCCGGCCGCGTCGTCGTTGCCACTTCGAAGTTTGCGGAGCGCTCTCTCATCAACGACGAGGCGATCGCCTACCACGAAGGCGTCCCCGGACATCACATGCAACTCTCTGTGCAGCAGCAGCTCACCGGGTTGCCCAAGTTCCGCCTGCATGGTCTTGGATTTAACGCGTACATCGAAGGCTGGGCCCTGTACGCCGAGCAACTCGGCAAAGAGGTTGGCTTCTATCAGGATCCCGTCTCGGACTACGGCCGGCTCTCCTCCGAACTGTTCCGCGCAGTACGTCTGGTTGTCGACACGGGAATCCACTCAAAAGGATGGACGCGTGATCAAGTGGTGGACTTCTTCCGCAAGTCCGGCGCGGTCGACGAACCTTCTATCCAGTCTGAGACCGATCGCTACATCGCATGGCCCGCCCAAGCCCTCAGTTACAAGCTCGGTCAACTCAAGTTCCGCGAACTCCGCGAGCGCGCCCAGAAAGAACTAGGGCCGAGATTCGACATCCGCAAGTTCCACGACGAGATGCTCGACGGCGGGACTCTCCCGCTCGATCTCCTCGAGTCCCGCACCGACAAGTGGATCGCAGAGCAAAAATCAAAGTGACGGCAAGTTACCGGGAAAGGTGACTTTGCAGGCAGTTGAAGGGACGATGTGATGCCCTTCTACAACGGCTTGTCGAGAAACCTGTTCGACACCGCGCCGGTGCAGGCTCGGCCTTCCGGCCAATGAGAGCCAAGGTGTTCTCTAGAGAACTAACACTAAGGCAGGCGGTCCATGAGCCCCGGCAAAGTCTTCATCAGGTCGTTGTAGATGACCATGACGGCGAACAGCACCAGGAAAACGAAGGCCGCCTGGTAGACGCGTTCCTTGATGCGCAGGCTGACGTCGCGCCGCATGATCCCTTCGATGAAAAGGAACAGGATGACGCCGCCGTCGAGAATGGGGATGGGCAGCAGGTTAATGATGCCGAGGTTCAGGCTGATCCCCGCCGTTAACTCAAGCAGGGGCGTCCAGCCCTTTTGCTGTGCCGCATAGCCGGCATCCTGAGCAATACCGATCGGGCCGGAAACGGCTTTGAGCGACACCTTCCGCTGCGCAATCTTCTTGGCCAACTCCAGAATGAGCAGCGAGTATTTCTTGTTTTGCTCCAGCGAAAGTCTCAGCGCCTGGGCGAACGGCAACTTGGTTACCTTGGTCTCGCTTCTGGCGACGAATCCCAGGCGATATCTCTGCTCCTTCGGGTCTTCTGTTTTCCCGAGCACCGGCCTCAGGCCCGGAAAGGGCAGGGTCTGGCCACCCCGAATCACCGTGAGATCGACGGGATTCTCCTTGGTTTGCTGCAGGCGCTCAATCATAGCTTCGATCGAAACCAGCGGCTTGCCATCCAAGGCAACAACTCTGTCATCTACCTTCAGCCCGGCCTTGGCAGCGGGCGAGTTGGGCTCAAGCTGGCCGACGATGACAGGATCCTCGGGAAACCATCCTGCGGAACCCACCTCAGACGTGGTTACTGCCTGGGGCACGATGGTTTTCTCGAAGGTCTGATCTCCGCGCTGAACGGTAATGGTGAGAGGCTGGTTCGGGCTGAGCCAAACGCGCGGCTGCAGTTGTTCCCAGGTCGGGTTGTCAATACCGTCGACTCTTACAATCCGGTCGCCCGGCTGCAAGCCAGCGAGCGCCGCAGGGGAGTCGTGCTTCACGCCCTCGATTACCGCCGGCTTATCCAAAAAAACCGCGTACTCGTAATGCACCATATAAACCGCAGTGAGCAAGAAGATGGCTAGCAGAATATTCATCGACGGACCGGCAATCGCTATGAGGAAGCGGTGCCAGCGGGAGTGCGACATGAACTCGGCCGGATCGCCGGTGCGTTCGTCCATGGGATTCTCGCCGCTCATCTTCACATAGCCGCCGAGAGGAATCGCGCTGATGCGGTAATCCGTGTCTCCCTTGCGGAAGCCCAGCAGGCGCTTGCCGAACCCAATGGAGAAAACTTCAACCCGGACCCCCAGCAGCTTGGCCACCGCATAGTGGCCGAACTCGTGGATTAGGATCATGAACCCCAGGACGACAGCGACGGCAGCGATGGCGATCAAGATGTCAGACATATAAGAAATACGTGAACAGCTCCCCCGTTTAGATTCAGTTACTACACCACAGATGTTACCCGCGGCCGCGCGGTTTTCTTATTGATTCTCAAAACCCGCTCTTGAGCATACCGGCGAGCCTCAGTGTCGGCTTCAAGCACCTTTGCAATTGACTCCAGTTTCCCAGAATTAGATGCNNTCATCGGCGGCGTTGAGTGCGACCGTCTTCGCCCCGCCCGCCTCTGCCGCCTCGTAGGCCAGACGCAAACATGGAAATTTTTTCATGTCTGGAGGGCAAAAGTCCAGATGACGCAGGTTACCCACCGGAAATCGCATATCCGATTGAATGCGCTCGGGATATGTCAAAGCGTACAGAATCGGCAGCCGCATGTCGGTTACCGAAAATTGGGCAAGGATGCTGCCATCCACAAATTCCACCATGGAGTGAATCGTCGACTGCGGATGCACCAGCACTTCCACCTTTGCCGGCGGCATGTGAAACAATCTGCACGCCTCAATTACTTCGAAACCCTTGTTCATTAACGTCGCCGAGTCGATGGTGATACGCTTGCCCATCTTCCAGGTCGGATGGTTGAGTGCCTGCTCCACTGTGATGGAGTTGAACTCCGAGCGTGGTGTATTCAGGAACGGCCCGCCGGAAGCGGTCAGCCAGATGCGTTCCACTTCCTCCATCCGTCCGCCGCGCAGGCACTGGTGAACCGCGTTGTGTTCGCTGTCGATGGGCAGCAGCGGTTTGCCCTGCCGGCGCGCCTCGGCCGTGATCAACTCGCCCGCCGTAACCAGACATTCCTTATTGGCCACGCCGACAGTCTTTCCTGCTTTCACCGCTTCGTAGGTGGCCTCAAGTCCGGCCACGCCGACGATGGCGCTCACCACGAAGTCCGCCTCCGCATGCGTTGCCACCTTCACCGTGCCGGCCGCTCCATGCACGACCTCGATATCGTTCAACCCTGCTTGCTTCAGACGCCCGCGCAGCACATCGGCGTCGGGCTCTGCCGCAATCGAAAGCACGCCGGGCCGCCAACGCCGCGCCTGCTCGAAGGCCGACTCGAGATTAGCGCCCGCAGCCAGCGCGACGATCTGAAAGCGTTCCGGATAGGACTCGGCCACACTCAGCGTGCTGCGACCGATCGAGCCGGTCGATCCCAGGATGGCGATGCGTTTCATACCAAATAGATTCTTCGACGAAGCGAACCTCTATTTTACGCGTTACCAGGGGCGGGTGGGTGGGAAGACTGCTGCCGCGTAGTACCACAGTAAGGGAGCGGCAAAGAGCAGCGCATCAATGCGGTCAAGCATGCCGCCGTGGCCGGGAAGAATGCTGCCCGAGTCCTTCACGCCCGCTCCGCGTTTGATCAGCGATTCCACCAGGTCGCCAAGCTGCGCCGCCATGTTCAACGCGACGGTCAGCAAAACAATCGGCCACATCTCGGGCTTCTCCAGCCCGAACAGGCCGTCGCGGCGCTCGATCAGTCCCACGCGCAGCAGGAACGAACTGATCTGCAGGGCATAGGTGAAGAGCAGGCTTCCGACTACCAGGCTTGCGGCCAGCGAAGCCGCAGCGCCCTCCCAAGTTTTTTTCGGACTGATGCGCGGAGCCATTAGGTGCCGTCCCACGGAGCGGCCCACAAAATACGCGAAAATGTCTCCCGCCCAAACCACTAGAAGCAGGTAGAGCAGCCAAAACGCTCCGGCCCACTGTTGGCGCAACTGCACCAGCAGGGCCATGGGCAGGGCAATGTAGACGAAAGCGAACGCCGAGGCCGCCGCCGCCGGATATGCCCCGCTCATCTGCGCCCGCCGCATGGCGATGGTCAGAAAGACGAATGGAGCGATCGCGCAAGCAAATCCCAGCCCGAGGACAAACTTCAGCGCGGAGAGTTGCGGTGTTTCGCCGGCTGCGCTCGCTGCCAGCAACAAAAATAACAATCCCACAAAGATATAGGTCGGCAGGCGCAGCGGCTGAACCCCATAGGATTCGGTCAGCTTGAGAAATTCCTGGACTGTGACCAGCGCTACGGCAGCCGCAAAGACGGCGACCACCGGCACAGGTGCGCGCAGCACCAGCAGCAGCACAATCGGAATCAGGACGACCGCGGTCGCGATGCGCTTCAGCAAGTGAGGTGGACCTCAGGGAAAAACGTTGTTCGATCCAAGGAGTGGTCGCGCATGAATCAGTTGGAGTGATCCCTTCTCGAGGTTCCCACATAGGTCCAAGCGACTAGGATGACTGCCCCAGCGGCGGCTATCGCCGCTATCGCTGCAAGAGACGGATGTGGCTGGCGTAGCCTCCATCGCGCTTCCGTCCACATAATGGCAAATAGCAAGGGATACGAGAACAGAATCAGCGCGAGATACAGCTTCCATCCTTTGAGCAGCCGCGCTTTCCGCATAATTAGCCTGGATGGTTCAGCCCGCCGTAGCGCCGCTCGCGCTTCTGATAATCGGCAATCGCTTCCAGCAGATGCACGCCACGGAAATCGGGCCACAGCGTAGGCGTCACATAGATCTCGGCGTAAGCCAACTGCCACAGCAAAAAATTGCTCAGCCGCATCTCGCCCGAGGTGCGCACCACCAGATCCGGATCAGGTAGGTGCCGCGTGTAAAGATGCCTGCCGACCATTTCTTCGTCAATGTGCAAATGCTCAATGCCGCCGTTCTGCGCAGCCGCGTTTACCATGGAGCGGAAGGCGTCCACCAGTTCGCTGCGCGCGCTGTAGTTCAGCGCCAGCGTCAGCACCGTGCCGGTATTGTGCGAGGTACTCCGGCGCGCCCACTCCATGCGCTCCTGCACATCTTCCGGCAGTTCGTGCTGCCGCCCAATGTATTCCATGCGGACGTTGTTCTTGTTGAGCGTGGGCACTTCTGCCTTCAGATATCGGCTGAGCAAGCGCATCAGGAAGTCGACTTCGCTCGCGGGACGTTTCTTCCAGTTTTCTTCCGAGAAGGCATAAAGCGTCAGCGCCCCGATGCCGATGCGCGCCGCCGTCTCCACCGTCGAGCGCACGGCCGCCACGCCGGCGCGGTGTCCGGCCACGCGCGGCATGTGGCGCCGCTTGGCCCAGCGCCCGTTGCCGTCCATGATGATGGCAATGTGTTTCGGGAGCCGCTCTGGATCGAATTGCCGGTAGATTTCGGCTTCCTTGCGATCCAGCCCGGCGGGAACTTTGTGCTGCAAAGTGATCCCCTTCGGATTGAGGCTAACACGGGCGGGAAGGGGTTGCAATGACCGCGAAAGGCACGCCGGGAAGGGCGCGACGGAAGGAGTACGAGATCGGGAAGGGCACTGTCGCCCACAGCTAACAAAAACGTGGGCTTTGAAGCCCTGCGGGCCGCAGACCTACTTCGCTTCTTCCGGCACGATCTTCACTTCCAGCTTCTCCGTCCGCCGCAGCACCGTCAGGGAGCAGCTCACGCCCACGCGCACATCGGTCAGCACGCGGTGCAGATCGTCCACTCCAGCCACAGGCTTGCCTTCCAGCGCAACGATGATGTCGCCATCCCGCAGCCCAGCCCGCTTCGCCGGACTATTCTCTTCGACCGACAAGACGAGCGCGCCAGACTCTTTCGCCAGATCATAGAAGCGCACCACGCGGCGATGCACCGGTACAGTTTGCGCCGAGACCCCGATGTAGCTCCGGCGGATGCGTCCATCGCGCAGCAGGCGGCTGGCCACGAACTTCGCGGTATTGATGCCAATGGCAAAACAGATCCCCTGCGCCGGCAAAATAGTCGCCGTGTTCACTCCGACGACTCGCCCCGCGGAATCAACCAGCGGTCCGCCGGAGTTGCCGGGATTAAGCGCGGCGTCCGTCTGGATGACGTCATCGATCAGCCGCCCGGAATACGAGCGCAGCGAACGCCCCAGCGCGCTCACTACTCCCGCAGTAACGGTAGACTGGAATCCATACGGATTGCCGATCGCAACCACCACTTGTCCTACACGAAGCTGCTGCGAATCGCCGAGCGCAGCGGCGGTGAGGCCAGGTTCATCCACACGCGCTTCGTTTATGCGGATCACGGCCAGGTCGCTCGCCGGATCGTCTCCAATCGCGCTTGCGGGCATGCGGCGGCCATCCGCCAGCGTTACCTCGATGCGGCGCGAGTCATGCACAACATGGCTGTTAGTGAGAATCAGGCCATCCGGAGTAAATACGAACCCCGAGCCTCCGCCTCGCCGTTCGCGCGGTTCGCCCGAGCGCGTACGGCCAGCAGCTTGATGCACTTCAATGTTCACCACCGAGGGACTGGCGCGTCCTACTGCGCCCATGATCGCGCGCGAGTAGGCATCGAGCAGCAAATCGTCGGCAGCAGCGGAACCCGTGGCCGGCGACAGCTCTCGTGGAGATTCTTCTCCCCATCCATTCCCTTCAGGTTGATTCACAGATGCAGGGCGGGCGGGCAAAGCAGAAAAAACACTCCCAACTTCTTCCCGGTTCATGCTGCATAGATGTCAGTCGATCTATTTCGGATTCAGAGCGCCCGCCGCAACAAAAAAGCCGGGACCAAGAACGGTCCCGGCATTTGAGTTGGCTGGTCGCCCGGATAGACTCTTCGTGTTGCCCTACGCGGTCCTTCGTGGCCGCACCGTCAAGTCCCGCACCTGGGTCAGGATGCTCGACATCTGCATCCCGTTCAATTGCGAAACAAACGGCAGGATCTCCGCGATAAACTGGTCTTTCATCAGTTCGCTGATTTCGTCCTGACGGTTCTTTTCTCCGCCACTGAGCAGTTCCGGCACGGTCACCTCCAGGGCTCGCGCCAGCCGTTCCAGGGACGACAGCGTAGGCGTAGCTTTCTCGTTTTCGATCTTGGAAACGTAAGTCCGCGGTACTGACATGCGTCCCGCCAGTTGCCGCTGACTCAACCCGCTTCGCAAACGCAGCGAGCGGATCGACGTTGCCAGGTTCAGATGTCCACGCCCAGTGCCAGGCATAGGCATCATCACCGGCGGCATCATCACCACCGGTTCGGGCTCGGGTTCCTCGTCCAGGGACGAGTGGCAGCGCCGGCAATTGTTGTTGAGCGTACGGAATTGAACCAGCAGGCAGTGATCGCAACGGACGACTTCCCTTGAATCTACCGGGGCAAGAGTCGTGGCCATCGGGTTGTGGGAGTGCCAGAGCCGGCTACTCCTTACAAACTAAGCAGCGGAACCCAACATTAGGTAAGAGGTTCCGAGCACAGGGGATAATCTGCGGTACAAGGCCTGTGGATGTCAAGGTTAAAATGCATAAAGCCGTGAATCTTGGCGGCAACAAACAAAGTTAAGCGGCGAAAACTCCGCAGAGGACAGGGCAAGAGCATGATTGATCGCGAGACCGCGTGGTGTTTACTAACTGAGTTCACCCAGTCGGAAAGTTTGCGCAAGCACGCGCTGGCAGTTGAGGCCTGCATGCGCACGTGTTCCCGCAGGTTTGTGGCTGGTCCCGGAAATCTCGGTCTGCCGGAACTTGGGCTATCCGAACCTGGGTTGTCCCAAGAAGACCTGTGGGGCATCGTCGGACTCATCCACGACTTCGATTATGAGAAGTATCCCAGCCTGGAAGACCATCCCTACAAGGGCAACGAGATTCTGAAAGAACGCGGATGGCCTGAAGTGATCACCCGAGCCGTTATGTCGCACGCCGAATACACCGGCGTGACGCGTGATACGCCGATGGAAAAAGCTCTCTTCGCTTGCGACGAGCTCGCCGGATTCATCACCGCGGTCGCGCTTATCAAGCCGGGGAAATCACTGGCCGAGGTGGACTGGAAGTCGGTGCGAAAGCGGATGAAAGACAAAGCCTTCGCCCGCAAGGTGAACCGGGAAGACATCGTCAACGGCGCCGCCGCCCTGGGCGTGGATCTCGACGAGCACATCGCCTTTTGCATCGAGGCGCTGCAAGGGATCGCCGACAAGCTAGGACTAGATGGCAGCGCCGCGAAGGTTATCGGATCACCTTAGGGTGACGTCCCGAGCCCGGCTGGAGTCAATTTCGGACCCAGGCGAATTAATTCATAACGCTCGGGCGGGACTGGCCCGATGGCAAAAGGCAGAGGGCCCAAGTCAGAGGAGTAAAAGCCCGTGCCGAGTTCGCTTTGGATGGTTGTGATACCGAGACGCATGGGAATTTGAATCACATCGCGCGAAGCCACGAACTCCGGGCGCACTTCGAACAGCAATCGGTCTCCCGCCGTAGCGAGGAAATCTCCGGGACGCTGCGGCGGGTCATCCACCACTACGGGATGTGCCCCGAATGACCCCATGTAATATTGGAATCCCCAGTGCCCCATGAACCATACCGTACCGGGTTGATTCATGGTTTTCCGCTCGATGCGTGTTGCGGCTGTGCGCGCCGAGTTCGCCAATTCGGTGTCAGCCCAGGTCAGCCAGAGTGATACCCCGCCTGCCACGGCTAACGCTATGGCCAACCTCGCGGGGCGCCACCGAGCCGAGGCAGCTTGCAGTGCGTCTACGCGCCGCGCGATCAGGATGCCGGCGGCCGGAATCAGGGGTAGCACGGAACGGGCGTTGATAGCCCAGTTCAAGAATCCTGTAAAAGCAAATGTTCCGAACACCCAAAGCATCAGCAACAGGGAGTCGGCGTCTTTGCATTTCCATGTGTCCGCGGCCGCCAGCGCCATCACGGAGAATCCAGCGGCAATAAAGAGCGTCAGCTGAATGCCAACCAGAAGCCAGTGCCGGTAAAAGTCGAACGGCCAAAGCATTTCGCCGAGACCGATTCGGCCGGTGCTAATGAGAAACCCCGCAATTCCGCACGCCACGCAAACGGCGAGAATTTTCCTGCGCGGCCACATGACGGGCGCAAACGTCAGCGCGGGCAGCGTGCATCCGCCGACAAAGCTCAGATCTACCAGCGCTTTCGCCAGTACGGAACTTTGTCTCGCTTGCCGTACGCCAGTGGACATATGAGCTGCGCTGGTAATCATGCGCAGTCCGTAGACCGCCTTCGTCCACTGCTGGTATTCCGTCAGAACCAGGATTGGCAGCAGCAGGTACCAGGCCCAGCTTCCGAGACGCCGCTGCCGGACCAACGAATACGCCACCAGCAGCGGAATCAAAGCGATACCAAAGTACTTCGTCAAAGCACATAAAGTGATCAGGAGCGCGGAGAAGGCTAGATAGCGCGGCTTCTGCGGCTCAAGCCCCTCGATCCAGAAGATGATGGCCCAAAGCCAAAGAGCTAACATCAACGTGTCGCACATCACGCTGTTGGCAGAGACGAGAAACACCGGCGTGAGCAACGTGGCCGCCGCCGCCAGCAGCGGCGAACTTGTAAACCGCTGCGCCAGACGATATGTGCCACACACTACTGCCAGCGCAGGCAGGAGGAAGGCGAGATGCAACGCCCGCTCCGACCATCCCAGGAAACTGGACGCCGCGGCGATGTAGTAGGACGCAAGGGGAGGATTCTTGGTTTCGTACGCCATGGGTACGGCATCGAGGAACCAGTTGACTTTGAATCCATAGGGATCAAGCGGGTGGTGGGTAATCTGCCGCGCGACATAAATGAACAAAGTGTCATCGACATTGAAAGCCTTGCCGGAAAACGGCGCCAGGCAGGCGAGAACAGCCACGGCAAGAAGTATGTAATGAACGCGCTGAAGATTAGGTTGGACGCTGTCGGTAGGCGATGCCATCAGGAGTGCAGCAAGATTAGATGTCCATAAATCTTGTGTCAATCGAACGCTTCGCGCAGGATGTCATTGTTTAATTAGAACTTCTCAGCGGATAACCTCGGCCACCTTCCCGCTCCCAATCAACTCGGCGATCCGTGCGAAGTCTTTGTACATGACGCGGTCCTTGTCGACCGTGGGACACACCCCCCGGATCGCCGCATGAGCCGCTTGCCCGCGCTTCGAGGTCTTCAGTGGAGCCAGGAAGTCGATTGCCTGGGCCACNNGACGCGGGATGCGCCAGCACCTTGTTCTCGCTGACCAGCGCTGCAGCCGTGACCTGCGGCAGCATGAAACCGGAATTCAATCCCGCGCCATGTGCCAAAAACGGCGGCAAACCCTCGCTGAGCGCGGGGTTCACCAGTCGCTCGATCCTTCGTTCACTGATGCCGGCCAGCGCGCTCAGAACGATGCCCAGAAAATCCAAAGCAAACGCGAGGGGTTCGCCGTGAAAATTTCCTCCCGAGATCACATCGCCTTTGAAATTTCTGGCGTCGGTGATGAATACCAGAGGATTATCGACTGCGGAGTTCGCCTCCGTCTCAAACACCGCGCGGCAGTGCGCCAGCGTGTCGCGCACCGCGCCGTGCACCTGCGGGATACAGCGCAGGGAGTAAGCGTCCTGCACGCGGCCGCACTCGCGGTGCGATTCGCGAATCTGACTGCCTTCGAGCATCTTACGCAGATTCGCCGCCGTCTTCATCTGTCCGCTGTGCGGGCGTGCTTTGTGGATGCGTTCATCGAAAGCCGCGTCGGTGCCTTTCAGCGCATCGCAGCAGAGTCCGCCCAGCACGTCGGCGGAATCCACTAGTATTTCGGCGGTCAGAAGCGCCAGCGTGCCCACGGCCAGCATGGCTTGCGTCCCGTTGATGAGCGAGATGGATTCCTTCGCTTCCAGCACCAGCGGCTTGACCTGCGCCCGCTTCAGCGCGTCGCCGCTGGGAATGCGCGCGCCCGCCGCGTCGACGCATTCACCTTCCCCGATCAAAGCCAGCGCCAGATGCGCCAGCGGAGCCAGATCGCCGCTCGCGCCCACACTGCCCTGCGACGGCACGAAGGGTGTGACGCCGCGGTTTAGCATTTCACACAGCGTGTCGATGACGACGGCGCGCACGCCCGAATATCCTTTGGCAAGGGAATTAGCCCGCAAGAGCATCATGGCGCGCGTTTCCGCCACCGAGAGCGGTTCGCCGACGCCTGCGGCGTGCGAACGCACCAGGTTGACTTGCAGTTCGCGAATCTGGTCGCCGGCGATGCGCACATCGCTGAGTTTGCCCACACCAGTAGTGATCGCGTAGGCGAGTTTGTTGCTGGCGACGATTTCGTCGACCACGGCGCGCGCCCGATCCACAGCCTCGCGCGCGTCGGCTGACAGAAGTACTGGACGCCTCTCATTGATCTGTGCGACTTCGCGCACCGCTTCCAGCGTGAGATCGTTACCGTTAATGTGAAGTGCGCTCAAATAAGNNGTTGCATCGGTGACGATGTGCGTGGTCTCGCCTTCAGCCAGCAGCGCGCCGTCTTCCGCCCGCCGCAATTCGTAACCAAAGTAGACCACCGATTCGCGCACGTTCAACAATTGCGTGCGCACCAGAACTTCTTCGTCATAGCACACCGCAGCCCGATAGCGGCATTTGGCCTCGGCTACGGCGAGGAAGCGTCCGTCTTTGCTCTCCATGTCGCGATAGGAAAATCCAAACTGCCTTAACCATTCGACGCGGCCCACTTCGAAATAGACGAAATGGTTGGAATGATAGACCACTCCCATCTGGTCGGTCTCCGCATAACGCACGCGCAGGCGGGTTTCGTTGACTGCCTGTGGATGATTCGAATTCATTTTCCGCTCCACACCGGTTTGCGCTTTTCAAGAAATGACGTAACGCCTTCGCGGAAGTCGGCCGTGGTGCGTATTGCGGCATTCTCCCGCAACGCGGCTTCAATCTGTGTATCCAGTTCAGCGCGAGCATGGTCGTTCAGCAGTTTCTTGGTTGCCCGCAACGAAGCCGGACTGTTCTCCATCAGCAGCGCCGCCAATTCCCACGCCCGCGCCAACAGGGTCTCCGGCGCGACGATTTCGTTGATCAATCCCATGCGCATCGCTTCCTCTGCTCCGATGATTCTGCCGGTGAGCAACAGATCGCGTGCGTGCTTCTCTCCAGCCTGGCGCAGAAGAAACGTGGAAACAATGGCGGGCACAAAGCCGATGCGCACCTCGGTGTAGCCAAACTTGGCTTCGGGCACAGCCAGCGTGAAGTCGCACAGCAAAGCCAGTCCGGTGCCGCCGGCGATGGCCGGACCATTCACCGCTGCAATCGTGACCTTGGGAAATTCGTAGAGCGAACGGAACATGCGGACCATCGTCTTCGAATCTTGCACGTTCTGCTCGGGCGACCGGCCAATCAGCGCTTTCAAATTGTCCAAGTCCATGCCTGAGGAGAAAGCCTTGCCTGCGCCCGTCACGATGAGCACAATCGCGTCGGACGTCTCCACTTCCTTCAGCGCGCGCAGCAGATCGTCGATCAGTTCGAAGCTGATGGCGTTGCGCTTGTCCGGACGGTTCAGCGTGATGGTCGCGACACCGGAATCGTAAGCGAGTTGGATTGTTTTGTAGTTCATNNGCTGGGCTAGTCGTCGTTCACTGAATTCGTATACCTCGCGCCTATTTCGGCGGTCGCGCGCAGCAGCGCGTCCAGCGGCTTCAGAGGCGGCAACTCAGCGCCACGCTGTTTTAAGGTCTCGATCACCTTCTCGGTCGCGATATTGCCGACCAGTGCATCTTGCGCGAAAGGGCAACCACCGAGGCCGCCGATAGCCGAATCAAACCGGCGGCAACCAGCGTCGTAGGCCGCAAGAATCTTAGCCGCCGCATGCTCGGGACGGCTGTGCAGATGTACCCCGATTTCCAGATAATCGTACTTCGCCATCACCGCCCCTACGAGTTCGCTGATCTGCTGCGGCGTAGCCACGCCGACCGTGTCGGCCAGGGAAATCATGCGCAGGCTGTCGACTTCCAGCAGCGAGATGGCTTCAATCACTTCGTCCACGTTCCACAAATCGCCGTAGGGATTGCCAAACGCCATCGAGATGTATACGACCACATCGAGCGCGGCATTGCCAGCTCTTGTCTGGATCTTCTCCAGTTCGTCGAGCGCGTTTTCCGCGGACTGATTCTGATTCTTTCGCAGAAAAGTCTCCGAGATCGAATACGGAAATCCCAGCGTGTGTACCGCATGCGTCTCGATGGCCCGCTGCGCGCCTTTTTCGTTGACCACGATGCCGATGATCTCCACGTCGTCGGGCGGATCAAGTTCCTTCAATACTTCTTCCGCATCCACCATCTGCGGCACGGCCTTGGGCGACACGAAGGAGACCGCATCGATGTGCTTGAATCCCGCGCTGATCAAAGCCTGCAGGTACGCCCGCTTGATGTCGGACGGAATCTGTCCTTTCAGTCCCTGCCAGGCATCGCGCGGACATTCGATAAGCTTGACGGCATCAGACATATCAAAAGCTTGCCACGGATCACACGGATTCTCACCGATCAAAATCTTTACGATGAAACCCGGATCGCTTGTCCGTTTTGCGCTTTATCCGTGAAGATCCGCGCAAATCCGTGGCCAAGGTTTACGTTTGCAGCACTCCCACCTTAAACTCCGGCACGTCGGGATTCAAAGCTGCGGCTTCCAGAGCCTGCGTGATGGCCTCTCGCGTCTCAACGGGATCGATGATCTTGTCGATCCACAACCTGGCTGCGCCATAACGCGGATCGGTCTGCTCGTCGTAGGTACGCTTCACCGATTCGTACAGCTCTTTCTTTTCTTCCTCGCCCAGCTTCGTGCCGCCGCGTTCCAGTTGCTTCACCTTGACCTCAACCAAAGTGCCCGCTGCGGCATCGCCGCCCATTACGGCATAACGCGCTGTTGGCCAGGCAAAAACGAATCGCGGATCAAAAGCCTTCCCGCACATCGCATAGTGTCCCGCGCCGAACGATCCCCCCACAATCACGGTAATCTTCGGCACAACGGAATTCGACACCGCGTTCACCATCTTCGCGCCCGCTTTGATTATGCCGCTCCACTCCGCGTCGCGGCCCACCATAAAACCGTTCACGTCGTGGAAGAAAATCAGCGGGATCAGATTCTGGTTGCAGTCCATGATGAAGCGCGCGGCCTTCTCCGCCGATTCCGTATAGATCACGCCGCCAAACTCGATTCGCTTATGGCCCTCATGGTCGGTTTGCTGCACGTGCAGTTTCTGGTTGGCGACAATTCCCACAGCAAACCCGCCAATGCGTCCGTAACCGCAGATCACCGTTTTGCCATATTCTGCTTTGTATTCATCGAAGCGGCTGCCATCGAGCACGCGCGCCAAAATCTCTTTCATGTCGTAAGGGCGGGCGGGCGAGGAATCGTAGATGCCGTAAATCTCTTCGGCGGCCAGCGCCGGCTCGACCGGCTTCTTGCGGTCCCATGGAGAGAGGCGCCGGTATCCCCACTTCTCCACGATTGATCGAATGCGCGCCAGGCACGCCGGATCGTCCGGTTCGCGGAAGTCCACCGTGCCGCTGATGCCCGCGTGCATGGCTGCCCCACCCAGATCCTCGGCCGAAACTTTCTGTCCGATCGCCGCCTGCACCAGTGCAGGGCCGGCCAGAAACAAACCGCTGCCGTCGGTCATCAGGACGTGGTCGCACATCACGGGCAGGTATCCGCCGCCGGCCACGCACATGCCCATGATCGCCGCAATCTGCGGAATGCCCAGAGCCGACATGACGGCGTTGTTGCGGAAGACGCGGCCGAAGTCGTCAGTGTCCGGAAATACATCCTCCTGAAGCGGCAGGAACACGCCCGCCGAATCCACTAGATAGATAGTAGGAATACGGTTCTCAATCGCAATGTTCTGGGCGCGAATCACCTTCTTCGACGTCATGGGAAAAAACGCTCCCGCCTTTACCGTGGCGTCGTTTGCAATGATCATCACCATGCGCGTCTGAACTCGCGCCAGACCCGTAATCACGCCCGCGGCCGGTGCTCCACCCCACTCTTCATACATGCCATGGGCCGCATAAATTCCCAACTCAAAAAAAGTTGCAGGATCCACCAGCAGTTCAATGCGTTCCCGGGCGGTGAGTCGTCCCTTGCCGCGCTGGTTTTCGATGGCCTTGGCGCCGCCGCCTTCGCAAATCTTTTCGCCNNAATCGTGCCGAGGTGGCATCGACTTTCGTCGTCAGGACGTCGGATGCCTGAGACGAAGATACGGCGGGAGCTTCGCTGCGATCAGCCATGGGTATGAATGAAGAGAGCGGACTGATTACGGTATACCACTCCCGCAGGGACGCGCAACGCAAGGCCTTGTCATTCCGAACCGGGCTGAAAGCCTGGTGAGGAACCTGCTGACCCGTGGAGCGGCATCGGGGGCAAGGTGGATTCTGACCACCTCTCACAAGAAAAAGGCGCTCCGGCGCGCTGCACCGCTATCTTTATGCTTGATAAGCCGTCTTAGCGAGAGTCGCCCCTGTCGACGTAGCCTCTGCGGATGTGCATTTTTCGGTCAGGAGGATGAACACCGATGTCCACCATCACCAGACGTTCTTTCCTGGGAATGGCTGCTGCCATAGGCGCCACGGCAGCCTGGGGTAGTCCGTATGGGACGAAGTCCGGCATTGCATGGCGTGAGCGCCGCGATCTTTTCCCTGAGGGTGTTGCATCGGGAGACCCCGACAGCAACAGCGTACTGTTGTGGACGCGCCGGCCGCCTTCCGGTGAAAAGTCCGGGGAAAAGACCGTTGAAAACCTGCCCGTGAAGTTGAACGTAGTTAAGTTGAACGTCGAGGTCGCCGAAGATGAGATGTTCACTCGTGTTGTAGCCACCGCGGCCGCTCCGGTTTCCGCAGCATCCGACTGGACCTGCCGCGTGTTGGTTGGCGGGCTGAAGCCCAGCCGTGTGTATTGGTATCGCTTCACCGATCCCGAAGGTTTCGGCAGCCGCATCGGCAGAATGATCACGGCGCCGGAGGTAAACGACGCGAGCCCCGTTCATTTTGTTTTTGTGAGTTGCCAGAATGCGAACGATGGGGCGCAGAACGCCTACCGTAGGATGATCTTCGAGGATGAGCGCGCTGCCGCAGCCGACCGGATTGGCTTCGTGCTTCACCTCGGCGACTTCATCTATGAAATTGTCTGGTATCCGGAGGACCGTCCACAGGGCATGTACGACCGCCGCTTGCGCGACATCGTCCGCTATCCGCACGGCGAGAAGATCCGTGACTTTCACATCCCGACCACCGTGGAAGACTATCGCGCCGTTTATCGCGCGTATCTGAGTGACCCCGATCTTCAGGACGCGCGCGCTCGCTGGCCCTTCGTCAACATGTGGGACAATCACGAGTTTAGTTGGCTGGGCTGGCAATCCCTGCAAAGATTCGGAGGAAAAACGATTCCCGCGCAAACCCGCAAAGTGGCGGCCAACCAGGCGTTCTTCGAATACCAGCCGGCACGGATCACTAAACCCAGCGGGCCCTCCCTTGATCGTTTCGATCCTCCGCAGGTGGTCGATACGCCGGTTACTCGTTTTGACGAGCACGGCCTCGGTCAGGAACCGAACAACCTCGCCGCCATCGGCAGCCTCAAGGGTTACCGCGCATTGCGATGGGGCAGGAACGTGGAACTCATCGTCACCGACCAGCGCACCTATCGCTCCGAGGAACCTACCGATCGGCCCGAGTCAGAACCTCTTGCGAGCGATGACTTTCCCGAGTTCATCTCTGAAGATGCCATGGAAATCATGGATGCGGGGCGAACCTACAATGGCGGTCGACCGCCGGAGTCAATCCGTTTCGGTAGCGTCGAGATAGCGAATTTCTCGAAAGACCGGCCGGCGCAGACAATTCTCGGTGCCGAGCAGAAGGCCTGGTTTCTCGAGCGCTTGCGTAACTCGAAAGCGACCTGGAAGATTTGGGGCAACACCACTGCCACGCTCGACATGCGTGCCGACCTGCAAAACCTGCCGCAGAGGACTGCGAAGCCGTGGCCGGAGAGTGGTTATGCAACTTCCCCGCTAGGCGACCACGGGACTGCGTATGTGGAGCGCGGCGAGATCTATGACTTCGTCCAGGCCAATCGAATTACTGGTTTTGCCACTATCGCGGGAGACCGTCACAGCTTTTGGGCAGGATTCGCTGCGAAGTCCCTGCCACCGAAGCCGTTTGTGCCGGTCGGCATTGCTTTTGTGACGGGTTCCATCTCCGCCCCAGGAATTGTCGAAGCGCTGGAGCATGCTTTGCCGAAGGACCATCCTCTTCGATCACTCTACGTTGGCGAAGGGCCTGGCGATCACGCTCCGCAGCCAACCCTTAACATGCTCGTTCGGCATGGAGTACGCTCATGTCTCGAGTACGCGCAGAGCGGAGATATCGCGAAAGCGCTAGCCCTGTCCAATCCCAATTTGTCGCCGCACGTTTTGTTCGTCGACATGGGCGGACACGGCTACTCGGTGGTTCACGCTGCAAGCGGATTCATCGAGACTGAATTCGTCTGCATTCCTCGCCCGCTCGAACGCAGTGACCGTCCGGATGGAGGCGCTCTCAGCTATCGGGTTAAATTTCGAACCGGCCTTTGGGCAAGCGGGGAAGCGCCAAAACTCCAGATGCAGATTCTTGAAGGCGATCCGAAATTCTCGGTGTGATCCAGTTCGATTTTGTGCGCACAATCGACCCCGTAGTCTCGTCGAAGTCTTGTCGTTCCGAACAGGGCTGAAAGCCCGGTGAGGAACCTGCTGTCCGGTGGAGCGCCGCCCGCGTACCTTATAAAGTACATGACGCGACTGTCAAGTCCACTGTAGTAGGCATCCGGCGTCCTCGAAAGTAGACATTTCTTCCACAGCCGAACTCGTTGAATCCATTGACTCGTCCAAAAGCCAGGACGTGGAATCAACCACTTACGCCGAAAATTTTCTGCAAAGTGAAATGTTCCAGTTGGAACATTCAGCNNAGTAGACATTTCTTCCACAGCCTAACCCCCTGATTCCATTGATCCGTCCAAAACCTCACTCGAAGAATCAACACCTTACGCCGCAGATTTTCGCCATTTTGAAATGTTCCAGTCGGAACATAAGAGCAGTTTGTTCCGAAGCCGGAAGCCGGAAGCCGAGACCTAAGCCCGCCTCTCCATCCACTCCGCCAGCCGGCAGCCATCTTCCTCGAGCAGAAAGCTTCCCACGCCAAAACATTCCCCGAAGATGCGATGCGATTCCTCATCGCGCGCCGCGCGTGAAATCCATTGCTTGCCCACCTGGTACTGCGAGGCGGTGAACCATTTCTGCGGCAACACCTCCACGAGCCCCGCCTGCAGATAGAGAACAAAGAGCGCGAATGCCGGCTCGTCATTCGACATCGCCTTGTAGCTGGTAGGCACGATCAACTCGTCCACCGCCGCCAGTTCCGTAGGCACCTCGATCTTGTGCATGCCCGGGCTCAGCGTGAGCGGTACCTCAAAGTCCGCGATGGGCGCGGTCTTCGAGTAGATGCGNNCACGCAAGACGAATGTTGCGCCCCTCCGGACACCAGATCCCAAGACACTGTGGCGACACAACAAACGGCCGGCAATACGTGTTCAAAGCCAGCCGCGGCTTGTCCGGTTCGTGCTCCAGCGCCAGCGAGACCACATATGCAACCGGTCCCTGCTCGCCATGATGAGTCCAAACGAAGCGCTGCTGCGAGAGAGACCGGAATGCCGGGAAGGTCTTCCAGTACCATGGCGCAGGACCAACGGTGCCTTCAAGTTGTTGCCGGAGGCTGGCTAAATTCGGAGTGGGCATGCAAAGGAATTGAGTAATTGTGTGATCGGGTAATTTGGTAATTGAAAATCTTGGGCCCTTAAATTACAAAATTACTCAATTACAAAATTACCCAATCAGCTCGCCACGCCCGCGCCCTTTACATTCGCGCGGATGAACTTCACAATGTCATCCATTGCCGTGCCCGGCTGGAAGATCGCGGCCACGCCCAGTTTCTTGAGCGCATCGATGTCCTGATCGGGAATGATTCCGCCCACCAGCACCAGAACGTCATCCATTTTATTCTGCTTGAGCAGGTCCATCACCCGCGGCACGATCGCGTTATGGGCACCCGAAAGAATCGACAGCCCGATCACCTGCACGTCTTCCTGTAGCGCCGCGCTGACGATCATCTCCGGGGTCTGCCGCAACCCTGTGTAAATCACTTCCATGCCGGCATCGCGCAGCGCGCGCGCAATCACCTTGGCGCCGCGGTCATGCCCGTCGAGCCCCGGCTTCGCCACCAGCACGCGAATCTTGAGATCTGCCACTGCCATTCATTTAACCACACAGGCCGCGCCGGCGCACAGAGCGGTGTTTCCTGTGTCCAGGTGGCTAAAGAGTTCTTGTGTCCATACTCCTCCATAAATACCAGCACGCCACGCTGCGATAAGGTTCCCAGCACTTTGCGATCTTCTCCATCTGCTCTGGAGTTGGCAGCTTGATCTTCCGCTTGCGGACTTTCTTTGCTGCCTTCACGTGCCGTACATCGAGATAGTGTTTGTAAATCGCCATGCGCACACCGTAGTCCCCGGTGGGCAGGACGTTCTCGCGCTTCAGCGAGAACATCAGAAACATTTGCGCGGTCCATACGCCGATGCCCTTCACTTGGGTCAGATGCTCGACCACTTCTACATCCGGCAACTGCGGCAGCCGCGCAAAATCGAGCAGTCCGCTCGATGTTTTTGCCGCCAGATCTTTCAAGTACGCTGATTTCTGCTTCGACAATCCCGCGCCGCGCATCTGTTCATCGCTGAGCTTCACGATGCCCTCCGGCGTGAGCGGCTCGCCCGCCCGTGCGGCAAAGCGCCTGAAGATCGTCTCTGCTGCTTTGCCGTTCAGTTGTTGGTAGACGATCGCCTCAGCCAGGCTGTGAAACTCCGGCGGCCCAAACTGCATGCGGCATGGCCCAATGCGCTCGATTAGGGCCCGCATGACGGGGTCAGCCTTCTTGAGATGGGTGACAGCTCTTCGCACGGTTATATATCTTTATCACAGAATTCCCCGTGGGCGAATAAAAAACGAATCCGGTTAGTGGGTCAGTTTCCGGCAGCCGACCATCCGGGAATTTCGCTTCCAGTTCAATCAACACAAGAGCGTTTGTCGGCGCTGATTCAAGAAATTAGGTTGATTACTTCCGAATTGCCAG
>PLKR01000119.1 GCA_003140655.1 Acidobacteriaceae bacterium
TTGTCGCCGAGAACCACGTGGAACTTGCCCGCCTCAAACTCCGCGTTCACGCCGCGCAATGCGGCGAACCGGCCGAACTGCTTCACCAGATTGCTGAGCCTTATCACGACAATTGGAGCGCCGGGAGGCGCGGCCACTGGAGTACTCACAGCCGGGGCCCAAAAGGAATTTGTTTTCCAGCAGCCACAGCAACGAATCTAAGGATTTTGATGGGTTTTTGCAAAGGCAGGAGTCGCGAGAGTTAACGCGAACGCTAACGCGAAGGCCGCCGCGAAGCGGCCTTCGCCCAAAGCGCAACGCCTAATCAGCGTTTCGGTTGTGTCTTTATTTTCGCTACCTTAGCGCTGGAGCCGCCATTGCCAGTCGGGCAGGTATCGTTCATAGCCGTGGTCTCCACCACGTTGTAAGTAACATTCTCCGATGCGGTGCCTGTGTTTCCTAGCAAAACGCCCGCACAGGCCTCATTGACCGTGTTATGTGTGGCTGAACTGTTGGCCCCGGTCGGCAAGCTGTTTGTATCCATGCATTCGCTGTCAAGGTGAACGCCGGCTCCGGAGCTATTGAATACGGTGTTCATGCTGGCCGTATTGTAGTCGCTGCACAGGTCAATCCCATCCAGAAGATAGGTCGCGCCGGTGACCACGATCGCTGCATTCGTCGTCACTTTATTCGAGGTAACGTCGTTGTAGTCGGCGGTTTCAGCCCCGTCGGTGATGGTTACGATCGCGCCCTGCGTATTGCTGACCGTGTTCCCGCTGATGGTTACGTGGCTGCCGCTGGTCCCTCCGGAATCATAAAGAAGAATCCCAGTCGCACNNCGTGATTTTCCCGCTTGCTCCAAAGCTCATCTGGATCCCGTTTTGCCCGATGAGCGGAGTAGCGCCGATTCCCACAATGTAATTGCCGGTAATCATCGCAACCGTTCCGCTGCCATCAGCGGTGATTCCGTTCTTATCGTAATCATGCACACTGCTGTTTTCGATGGTGACTGCCGACGTTCCGCCTGTACTGTAGCCGCTCTGCGCGTAGATGGCCAACCCATCCTGGCACCCGAAATCGGCCGGGGGAAGTTCCTGATACCTGGTCGTCACGTGGGTTACCGTACCTGAGGCATTCTGGTAGTAGATCCCGACGAGGTCGGTGGCGCAACTGTTAAGCCCGTTATTGCTGCCGTCGACGGTGATATTGCCGATGCTGACGACAATCGGCGTGGCCAAATCAGCCGACGGAGTCTGCACAAAGATTTGCGCGGCGGTGGCCTGCCCATTCGCCAGATCGCTGCTGTTTACCAACACACCGCCAGCCGGAGACACGATGACCGGATTATTCTGTCCCGTGGCCGATCCGCCGGTACCGCCGTTTCCAGCCACGCCTTCCAGCGTCAGCTTCTTGGTGATCACAACCTGCTCCGCGTAAGTGCCGGGACAGACGTAAATGATCGAACCTGCGGGCACGCTGCTAACGGCTACCGAAATGGTGTTGTAGCTGGGAAGGGCCTTGCAAGCAGCGACGCTTGGAGGTGTAACGACCACACTGGAAGCCGAAGCATTCCCGCTCAAAACGAGAGAAAAAACAGCCGCTCCCAAAACGCACAGGAGGGCACGACGACAGGAAACAGGAAACATAGAAATATCCTCACAGTCTGAATTTTTATTTTGCTGATACGCCCGGGGGTCAAGTCCCTGAAAGGACTCGCGGCAGCCTTTATAGCCGGAGAGAACCTCGCACAGCGGAACCATTGGGCCGTTGGTGGCTCAAACCACCACTGCTGCGGGTTAGGAGAAAACAACGGACAAGAGTGATGCCAGGCTGCGTTACTGAGTCACGCAGTCAAATACCCAGTTTTCAGTTTGATGTGACGGAGGGCCTCTGGACCTGCGTCATGGTTTTTGGTGGCGCGCTCAATGGCGTGCCGTTTGTGGGAGCGCCGGGTTGCTGTGGCGCATATTTCGAGGCACACTTGGCCTGAAGCTGCTTGGCGTGGAACACGCCATCGCGGCCAAAGCTGCCATCGGCAAGCGCTTGCGATTCATCTTTGAAAGTGTCGGGAGGCGCTTCCGTCCCGGTGTAGTCCACTGAGAGCAACTGGTCCTGCTCCATCAGCACAAACTGCACGTGCGTTCCAGTGCGCTTGATCGAACCGGGCTGCACATTCCCCGCAACCCGCAGGCGCTTCGAGTAAGCGCCGTCCCCCATCTTGTGCAGTTCGCTGATGGTGACGTAGTAGCTCTTGCTATCCTGCACGCCGGTATAGGCAAGGTAGCCCAGCAGCAGCAGGATCACGACCGTAGCCGCGCCGAACTTGAGATACGTTTTGCCTTGACCTGACATACATAACCACCGAAGCGCTTTGGCTCGCAGTTCAAGACTCTACCCGACTGCCGGCATCGGAATCAAGATTCCAGAAGTGCGCGGTATTTTGGCCTCTCGTCCATCGGCGAATGTTCGCCAGTTCATGCTTTAGGCGAGAATCAATATATTTCGCCGGTCGTTCACTGCGCTGCTTTTCAGTGCGCCCTAATAGTAGGCGGGCAGCGGCAAGCAGACTGTTCAAAATTGCTCATTTGAGGCTTGGCTGAGCCTGGGGCGGGCGGGTGGCCCACTCAAGCCCGGTTTTGGCTTGAGTGGGGATGTTCAGATCTCCCCGGTCTGTCATCCCGACCGGAGCAGATCATCGCGAATGCGATGATCTGCGAAGTGGAGGAACCTCCTGTTTAATGGTTGCCGGGGTGCCCCGGCCTTGACGATGTTTGTGTGCACCGTTTCCACCGAGGGTGCCCCATCCTTGCGCGTTCTTTGCGCAAGGGTGGGCGGCGATGCTGCCTGCACAACTTTGCGTGTGACACCTCCGCGGCCTGGGCCGCACCTGGTGGTGCCCCAGCGTGAGAAACCCGCTGGTGCAGGCGTTTCCAACTCCCGCCCTTCGCAAAGAACGCGAAGG
>PLKR01000129.1 GCA_003140655.1 Acidobacteriaceae bacterium
CTGCTTTAAAGCCGCTCGCACTTCCTCAAATGTCATAAAGGGCGTAGTCATCTCTGAAGTATCCTTAATTATTCCTGCAAGTCGCAGGTCGGTTGACTCCGAAGATTTGGATTACCGAGCGCACATCACCGCGACCTCAGAATCATGGCGGTAGCGCGTGGTAGAAACCGTGAGCCGCGAGGCACAGCGCTGGCATCGGANNAGTATTCATAAACGTGATCCCGCTGCGGCGACTCGAGAGCCGTGTTGAGGAACACGAATCCGTCTGATGAGATCTGGCGGGAAATCGTCTTGAAAAGCGGCTTCGGATCAGACAGGTGCTCGGCCAGCATCCCCGAAATAATGCCCTGGCATTTGCCGTCACTGCCTCCGTCGTCGCCGTTCAGCGCGTCCTTCACTGTGAATCTGACACGGCCGGCGTGCCCGGAAACCGATAGCAGTCGATTTGCTACAGCCACTGCCGGAGGACTGATATCTGTTCCTTCGATCTGAATATCGGGGCGCTCTTCAGCGGCCAGAAGGCTCAGCACACCATGGCCAGCCGCCAGTTCACGAATAGTAGCATTTTGCGGCAAACGCCTCACGAAGTCGTCACGAAACATCGCGATGTGACTGATCATGGAAGGCCAGAACGGATAGATTAGAACTGCCGCCCACATGTAAGGCACCATATAGCCTTCGTCCTCATACACCCCTGACATAATCTCCGGCATACTTTCAGGAGTGTAGTGCCCCGCTTGCTCGTATATCTTGTAGGCCTTGGCGACTCCGACACAGTACTCCGCATAGCCACGCACTGCAACGTCGAATACGTCACTGCCGTAAGCCGACTCGGCCCAGCGCGCCAGCGGATTCAGCAACCACGCGCAGAGCTCCCGGTTGGCTTCGAAACTTGCCCGCGCAGAGCGCGCAAACATCTTGGCCTTTCGATCGAGAGCATCTAGAAACAGTTCTGCCGGTTCCATCTTGGGCACCTTCGTTTTCCTCAATCCTGAGACGGCACGTGACGCACGAAACGCACCATGGGACGAATCAATTCCGTTCCATCCCAAGGCGAACTAAAAACGTGCATCCTGCCAAGCTTTATTATCCTATCGACCCCGCTCCGTCCTGCAGCTCGGGCCAATACTTCTTCCTTCCGGGCATCTTTAACACCCAACCCCAGGGTCTGCAGCGTTCCATCGAACGTTGAGATTGCTCTTAGAAGGTCATCCACCACCAGCACGCTGAGGGTTCGACCCTGTGTCGGGTTTGGCATTTCCGTGCCCGTCCCTAACAGAACGGTCCAATCTGGCGAGGCAGGAAACAGAGCGCGATTGTCCACATTATCAAGAAGCCACGACGCACGCGCCAGACAGATGGCCGAGGTCAACGCCGGTTCGACTTGCAAGCGTGGATGCTGCCGGTTTTCTTCTTGAAAGGCCTGCCTGAGATCTTTCACGAATTCATCAGGATCACATCCAGCGCCGCGCTCGAGAAATAGTGTTTGTGGAGATGAGCAAGCTTGTTGATCAAATTGCCATACGTCACGCGCAATACGTCGACACCACGAGGATCGTTCCTTCCCGTCCCCCCACGTCTCGGCGTCCATGGCAGCGGCGGAAAGCCGCGGCCCAAAGACCAGCACTCGCGCCCAGTGCGGAAATTGCAACCCACGCACCTGCGAGACCGCTTCCGCGCCCCCCCAGATCATGGCGCCGTCTACGGCCTGCGCCATGGCTTCGTGCAGATCGATCCGCGAATGATCGAAAGTGGCCATGAAAATACGCTCGCTCAGCAAACCGTCTCGATCAACCTTCCGCAACTTCTCGATCACGCGCTGAGTTACCCCGACTAAGCCACTGGGTACGCGGACAATACAGCAATTGCCACCGAGCAAGGCGCAACTCAGAGACAAGATGGGCTGAATTTCGATATTCCCGGCGGGCCAATGACCGACTACTCCCAACGGAAATGCCTGCAGCCTTGCGCGTCCATCTGCCTGCCATCCTCCATTCAACGAATTCGGGCCTAGCTCGCGGAGCAGAATGGGCTCCAAAGTTCCACGCCGAAGCCAAAGGCGGAGAAACGTTACACCTGGCACTTCGTGCAGTTCGCGGTCATCGAGCGCGGCGGCCCACCGCTCGAAAACCTCGAGGACCGAATTAGGGGCAATCTCCTTTTGCCGGACAATCTCCCGAAGCTGCCGCCCCGCGCAGGCCATCTTTTCCGGAGAATCCACCACCTGGATCAGGTCGTTCATGCAACCCCGATCGCCTGGGCTTGCCGATAACGTGTGTTTTCCAGATTGCCACAGCCGCGAACCTCTGCCTTCGGCGCTCTTCCCGCAAAACGAAAGCTGGTACCACGTCTTCCGCAAGGACAATTGTCATAGCTGATAACTTCAGCCATGTCCTCCGTCAGCAGCAAGAACCCGGGGAAACTCGTCGGCAGAACGCTGCAAACCTGAATAAGACCACGCTGTCCGGCTTTGACAGGCGCAAGGGTAAGCGGATCCCTAACGATGACTTCTGCAAAGGCAGGCACGTGTTTGTTGCCCTGATCACAATCCGGATAAATGACGCCGACATTCTCGACCATGCCGNNGTCAAGTATTCGATCAGCCGAACAACCAAATACCGACGCGACCCCGCGGATAAATACATCCCGAGTGACGGATTGCTGCTCCAGACGCTTCCATCCGCCGCTATGCAGCACGTGGACGTTAGGAATGCCGAGGGTGATACCCTGACGCTGCAGAGGTTGGACAAATTGAGTCCAAA
>PLKR01000171.1 GCA_003140655.1 Acidobacteriaceae bacterium
AAAGCGCGCTTCGCCACCAAGAGAAATCTGCGACTCGTCGAAGTCAAAGCCGCGCCCCAGAAATGGATTCTTAAAAACGTTTCCAGCGGTATCCTCGTACAGGACGCCGACTCTCGCACCTTGCAGGATGCCGACCTCAAAGTCGTCACCCAGCGCGCCCCCACGCCCGAAGAAACACGCGCCCTCTTGTTCGCCTGGAAGGTTTGCAAGCACGTCAAGTCGAACGCCATCGTCTACGCGCGCGATGGAGAGACCGTGGGCGTCGGTGCCGGCCAGATGAGCCGCGTCGACGCGGCCCGGGTCGCCACAATGAAGATCGGCGCCATGAAAGCGCAATTGCCGCTGCAGGGAACCGTAGCCGCTTCCGACGCATTCTTTCCGTTTCCCGATGGCGTCGAGGAAATTGCCAAGGCAGGCGCAACAGCCATCATCCAACCCGGAGGCTCACAGCGCGATCCCGAAGTAATCGCAGCCGCCGATCGACTGGGCCTAGCCATGCTATTCACCGGAGTGCGCCATTTCCGCCACTGACGGGCGACGAAGGACCAAGCCTCTAACCGCAAATTCCGGCTTGCCTTGAGTTCTTCTCTGCGAACTTTGCGCGGCCTTTGCGCTCTTTGCGGCTAAAGGCTTTCTTATCCGTAGCCAAGAATCTTTGCGACGTCAAGTGCTCTTCAATCACAATCAAAAATCAACAATTTCACTCCTTTTACCAATCTTGACAATCAATCCCGCAAACCCTCGGTCCCTGTACTTCGGCGCGCAGGGTTTTTCCCCAATCCGGCCCGTATCAGGTTAGAATTAAGGCACCCCACCCCCGGCGGTCTTGCATCCAAATGGTTATGCTTCCGGGAAGTGCGCACAGCTCTAATAGAATCAAGTCCGATAGAATTAATTCCAGCGTCGTCAGGTTGAGCATGAATAGAATTTTTCGCGCCGTTTTAGTGTTCTCAATCTTCGCAGCGGCCGCCGCCGCGCAAACCAATCCATCCTCGGACGCTGACTCCAAGGCTTCGTCCAAAACGGCGCCGTCTTCCCCGCGCAAAATAGACCGCGCCGCCGCGTATTACCACTACACGCTCGCACACATGTATGAAGAGCAGGTTACGGTGTACGGCCGCAGCGAGCTGGCGAATAAAGCCATGGATGAGTACCGCCTTGCCATCGAGGCCGACCCGTCTTCCGAGTTCCTCACCTCCGGCCTTGCCGAACTCTACGTGAAGACCGGACGCATCCGCGACGCCGTGCTCCAGGCCCAGGACATCCTCAAGCGCGACCCCAACAATCTGGAAGCTCACAAGCTGCTGGGCCGGATTTATCTGCGGTCGCTGGGCGATATGCCGGGCAGCGGCAACGGTTCCGATAATGTGCTCAAGCTGGCCATCGAACAGTACGAACAAATTGTCATGATCGAGCCCGGCAATGTTGANNTCGCGGTCAAGCTCGATCCCGACTCGGAAGAAGCCATCACCACACTGTCGCTGCTTTACAGCGACGAAGGCGACACCGCGAAGGCCCTGCAGGTGCTCAGTGCCGTGCCCGACTCGGGGCGCTCGGCCAAGCTATATGCCGCTCTGGGCACCACTTATGAGCAGCGCAAGGAATATAAGAGCGCGATCGACGCCTACAAGCACGCCATCCAGTTGGACCGCGACAATCTCGACGCCATTCGTGGTCTGGCGGAAAATCTTTTGAACGACGGCCAGATCGACGCCGCCCTCGATCAGTACAAAGTCATCGCCGATGCCAATCCTGAAGACGCCCAGACCTACCTCCGCATCTCCGAGATCTACCGCCGCCAGGGCAAGTACGACGAGGCGCTGGACAGCCTGAAAAAGGCTGAAGCCATGGTTCCCGATGCCCTGGAAGTTCCCTACAACGTCGCCGTGGTTTACGAAGCCCAGGCTCGCTACGACGAGGCCGCAAAGATTCTGCAGGATCTGCTGAAGAAAACCGAGAAACCCGACAACAGCTACTCGCAGGCCGACCGCAACAATCGCGCCATCTTCATCGAGCGCCTCGGTATGGTCTACCGCGATCAGGAGAACTATCCGGCCGCGGTGGAAGCCTTCCGCAAGATGATCCCGCTCGGTGACGACAACGCTCGCACTGGTTATCAGGACGTAATCGATACCTACCGCGAAGCCAAGCAGTGGCCGGAAGCCACGGCCGTCGCCAAAGAAGCAGTGCAAAAGCTGCCGGAGGACCGCGAGCTGCGCATGGTGCTCGATGCTCAACTCGCCGACACCGGCGACCCCGAGAAGCCTCTCGCCGACGTGCGCTCGCTGCTCAAGGGCGCACCGGAAGACCGCGACGTCTATCTCCGGCTGTCTATTATGTACACGCGTCTGCACCGCTGGAGCGACGCCGAGGAGTCTCTCAGCAAAGCCGAACAGCTTTCCACCAAAGCCGAGGACAAAGAGTACGTCTACTTCCTGCGCGGTTCCACCTACGAACGCGAGAAGAAATTCGACCAGGCCGAGGCCGAGTTCAGGAAAATACTGGCAGCCAACCCGCAGAGCGCCGCGACCCTCAACTATCTCGGTTACATGAATGCCGACCGCGACATCCGGCTCGAAGAGTCGCTCAACTACATCAAGCAGGCCGTGAGCCTGGAGCCCACCAACGGCGCCTATCTGGATTCCCTGGGCTGGGCCTATTTCAAACTCGGCAAGTACGACCTCGCCGAAGAGAACCTCAACAAGGCGTCCTTGCGCATGGGTTCTGACCCAACCGTGCAGGATCACCTCGGCGATCTCTACCAGAAGACAGGCCGCCTGAAGCTCGCTGCTGCTCACTGGGAGCGCGCCGTCGAAGAGTGGAACAAAACCACGGGTTCGGAATTGGATACCGATCTGTTCGCGGCCACGCAGAAAAAACTCGACGCCGCCAAGGTCCGCCTCGCCAGAGAAGGATCAGGGCAGCAGTAGGGCGAGGATTGATGACCGTTGATTGTTGATTTCTGACTGTTGATTTAAGGGCCACAAGGTTTCAATCATCAATCGACAGTCATCAATCAACCCATGCAAGACTCAACCAGTTCAGATCGTTCGCTGCCGAATCTCGAAATTCGCGTGGCCGCAATAAACGATATCCCGGAAATCGTGCGCCAGCGCCGCGCAATGTACGAAGACATGGAATATCGAGATGCCGATGCGCTGGCAGCGATGGTTTCCATCTCGGCTGATTACCTGACAAAAGCCTTGTCCGACGGTTCGTTCCGAGCCTGGCTAGCCTCAGCCGGAGATCGTGTCGTCGCCGGGGGTGCGATCATCATTTCCCCCTGGCCTGCTCATCCCTACGATTTGGAATGCCGCCGCGCAACGATTCTCAACGTTTACACATATCCGGAGTATCGCCGCCGCGGCATTGCCCGAAGACTCATTCAGACAATAATTGACTGGTCCAGGCGCGAAGGCCTCGCCCGAGTCAATCTGCACGCCAGCGAGGACGGTCGCCATCTCTACGAGTCGATGGGATTCGAGCCGAGCAACGAGATGCGCCTTAAGTTGCGGCAGGGGATTGTTGATTGATGATTGCTGATTGGACGGCACTGGGAGCAAGATTTTTCAAATCAACAACCCTCAATCAACAATGCTAGACTCTCCGTATGCTGGCCGGCTACGCCGTGCAGGTGGAACATTCCCGCGGACGCCGCTTCCCTGAGCCCCCGCATCCTTACCGCAACGAGTTCCAGCGCGACCGCGACCGCGTCATCCACGCCCGCGCCTTTCGCCGCCTCGAAGATAAGACTCAAGTCTTCACCCGCCGCTATTCCGACCATTTCCGCAACCGCCTCACTCACACCATCGAAGTAGCGCAGATCACGCGCACCATCGCGGGCGCACTCGCACTCAACGTGGATCTGGCCGAAGCGCTCGCTCTGGTGCATGACCTCGGCCATCCTCCCTTCGGCCACGCCGGCGAAAAAGCGCTTGACGCCGCCATGCGCGCCCACGGCCTGTTCTTCGACCACAACCTGCACGCCTTGCGCATTGTCGAAGACTTCGAGCAGCGCTACGCCGCCTTTCGCGGCCTGAACCTGACTTTCGAAGTACGCGAAGGCATNNCGGCCTCCGCTCGAAGCCCAGCTCATCGACTTAACCGACGAGATCGGCTACAACACCGCCGACCTGGACGACGGCTACGAAGCCCATCTGCTGACGCTTGAGCAGATCCGCGCCGGGACGCCCGTCTTTGAACGCTTCTTCCGCGAGGTCGAGCAGACGTATCCCAATGTTGCTGACAAGCTGAAATTCAACGAGGCTCTTAAAGGGGTGTTCAACCGTCTGGCCGGCGATCTGGTCACCAACACGCAGTCGCGGCTCAAGCAGGCCGGGATCGAAACTCTGCCCGATGTTCGCCTGTACCAGGAGCGCATGGCAGCCTTCAGCCCCGAGGTGGAAGCGGAACGAAAACAGATCAAAGATTTCCTCCACGAAAATCTCTATTACAGCGCGTCCCTGGCGGGAGAAAAAGACGATGCCGAACGCATCGTCAGCGAACTGTTCGCCTTCTGGATGAACAACCCCACCGCCCTGCCGCATTATTACCAGGAGAAAGCCGGGCAGGAATCCCTGCCGCGCGTGGTCTGCGACTACATCGCCGGCATGACGGACCATTTCATCATCGAACAGTACGAGAAGCATTGCGGATGAACAATGGCGGTACTCATGATAAGATTGCGCACCGCTTTGATCGAACCTGTCGCCATTGCTGAGGCGTGATGTTTTCAACACATGTTTGTCGCCCTGTCCATGCCAGATCGATTCTGCACTTTGGGCCGGGCGAGCAAGTGGTCAACCCTTGCCCCGGCGATTTCATCCTCACCCACGGCGCCAGCTGGACCAGCCGCATGATTCGCTTTGGCCAAATGCTGCGTTACTGGGGCCCGGATAAAATATTCACTCGCTGGAATCATGCCGCCATTTTCATCAACGAAGAAGGTGACATTATCGAAGCCCTGGGCGGTGGCGTTCAGAGGCGCAACATTTCGGTCTACAAACAGACTGAATATCATGTCGTGCATCTCGAAAACGTCGTCGATATAAATCGCGCCCACGAAGTCGAGTTCGCCCAGGCTTGCCTTGACGATCACTATGGCTGGCTCACCATCGTGAGTATCGCGCTCTCTCTTCTCACTGGCTCGAAGCTTGGTTTCGGTGTGGACGGCCAGGAAATCTGCTCCGCGCTCGTCGCCCGTTGTCTCGAGCGCACCGGAGAGATTTTCCCCACAGACCCTTGGCATATCATGCCCGCCGACCTCGCCAAGTATTTCAATGTTCAACCTGTCGATCCCGATGCCACCGTCGGCACCGTCCCCGACGCCGGCCTCAATGTCCAGGCCCACTCAACGTAGAAAAGGACGACAATGACCGAAAAAGACAAAATAAGAAATAGCGGAAGCGTGTGCGGGGACGGGCACCCGCGGAACGTGTTTGTGCCTTCTTTGCAGAAACCGAGCCTGCCCTGAGCGGAGCCGAAGGGGCCGGAATGTTGATCTTCCGCAGGCCAGCGCGAACAGTTTATTGCTTCTCGAACTGAAACGAACACGGCCGCCCCTCGATGCGGGTGCCGGTTCCTTTTGTGCCTTTGAAGTGCGCCTCGATGCTGTAGCTGTACTCGGTGCCGCGGGGCGTGTCGCGTCCGGGGACGTATTCCTTGGAGCCGGTGCGGCCGGTGGCATAAAGCTTTCCGGTGCCGTCGGCATCAATCTTGCCCTCGATTAGCAGGGAGCTGGGCTGACCCTCGGTGCCGTGCAGGCCGCGGAGGTTGCCGTCTTTGACTTCGCTGACGAAGCGAAAGGAATAGCCCAGGGCATCGCGGGCCGACTCGCAGGAGACGGTGGTGAGCCACTTGCCGTCGAAGGTCTCTCCGGCAAGCGAAACGCTGGGCAGGATCAGCAGAGTGAGAGCCGCCAGAAATCGAGTCGCGCCAGGGATTGTCTTTTTGGGTAGGTTCATAACAGTTGCTCCCACGTGGTGAATTATACTCACGGGCCTCAAAAGAAAAAGGCTATCAACATTTCTGTTGATAGCCATTATTTATGCCCGGCTTCAGGGAAGCACATATCCCAAAAGCTGGCCCGTCGTCTGACCTTCGCACTTTGGATCCTTGCTGACAAAATGATCTTGTCCACTCTTGCAGCGGTATAGCGCTATCAGGTTGAGCCCCGGAACCGGTTGCGAATACCCATATCCATCCTTCCCGAGCATTCGCTGACCTTCGCAACCCACATCTAGCGATACAAAGTAGTCTGCCCCCCCTCCTTTGCACCCGTAGAACGGCACCGTGGCTCCCGAAAGCGGATTCGCATAGAGGTGGCCGAGAAGCTCCTGCCATTGAAACCCGGCATTCGGGCTGGTCCAACCCGTCGTCACCTCATGCACAAGTCCATTAAAGTACCGGTTGAAAGCAACCTCCGCACTCGCACCCGGCGTCCATTCTATCGGCATGAGAATCCAGGTTGGGTATCTCCCGGAGTACCCGGCCGCCGCCGGAGTCGCATCCCAGTTCGGCGGGGGATACGACACCGATGTGTACATCTGGATTGTCGGGTAAGATGCCACATCAAGATTGCCGTAAGCGTCGCGCACGAAACCCGCAATAAAGTTCGACTCGAACCCAGTCGCATTCGTGTCCATCGTGGCCAACTGTTGCCATGGCGAAGCGCCCGTCAACAGCGCGTCCTGCGGAATCTTGTAAAGCTCAACGCCGTACTGCCCGCGCTCAACTACGCCTCCAGTAGTCCACGCCGCCCGAGATGGCCGGTTGAAAACGGCGTACCATGCACCCTCTTTCGGATCATAGGCCATGTCCCCCCAGGTCGCTTGCGGATCGTCCGGATCTAAACCGTTGCACGTCAGCGTCCCTCGCACCCTGAAGTGCACTCCATCGGTTGACGCCGCGGCTACGTGCTGGTTGGGATTCGAGTCTTCGTAATACATTGAAATTGCGGATTTATGATCCGCATTGTAAAGCGAGGGTTGGCCCACTCCGTACCCGGTCTGGGAAGTCGACAGGATCACCGGCTTCGGGTACTTCTTCCAGTGGACGCCGTTGTTGGAAAAGGCTACTCCAATGCTGTTGTCGAACCCATTCTCCGCCGTGGCAACGTAATACATCGCGTATTGGTAGGTCTGCCCATCGCCCAGCGGATTTTCGAAAACCCCTCCAATCACCTTCGGATTGCAAGTGTAGTAAGAATCCCACGCACCGGGCGTTTCGTCCAAAGCCAGCACTGGACCATACGACTCGTTTGTCGACATATCGATGCTCTCGTAATAGATGGAATCCGTTGTCAGCGAGGGGTCGCCCGGATTTACGCCTTGACTGCACCACCAGAACTGTCGTGTATTTCCAGTCTGAATCACCGACGGCGAATAGTTGTATATGCCAATATTGCCCACCGCCCCTGCGGGAAGCGACTGCCCC
>PLKR01000631.1:0-11576 GCA_003140655.1 Acidobacteriaceae bacterium
TGGTAACGGCGGCGATTCGCGATATCAGCGTGCGCCAAAAAGCCGAGAAGCATCTCGTGAAGACGGTGGGGGAACTGAAGCGTTCCAATGACGAACTGCAGCAATTTGCATATGTTTCATCCCACGATCTCCAGGAGCCGTTGCGCATGGTTTCCAGTTATACGCAACTGTTGGCCAAGCGCTACAAAGGACGTCTGGACTCCGACGCCGATGAGTTCATCGCCTTTGCGGTAGACGGGTGCAACCGCATGCAGGGGTTGATCCAGGATCTGCTGACCTATTCTCGGGCGGGGACAAATGGAAAGGCGCTCCACGAGATTTCCGGTGAAGACGCTTTGAGAGTGGCCCTTACAAACTTGCGACCCACGATTGAGCAGAGCGGTGCGGTTGTAACGCACGATTCCCTCCCGGCCGTCACGACGGATGCACCGCAGTTGACTCAGGTATTTCAAAACCTCATCGGAAACGCAATCAAGTACCGCGGTCATGAGGTCCCTCAAGTGCACGTCTCCGCGACGAACAACGGTGGCGACGAATGGATCTTTTCCGTGCGCGACAATGGCCTCGGGATTGACCCTCAGTACTTTGAAAGGATCTTCATCATTTTCCAACGCCTGCACGGGCGAGAAGAATTCGAGGGCACCGGAATCGGATTGGCTATTTGCAAGAAAATCTTGGAACGGCTGGGCGGCAGGATCTGGGTCGAGTCGCAGCCAGAAAAGGGCTCAACTTTCTACTTTGCTCTGCCGGACACAGAGGAGAAATAATGGAATCAATTGGAACGGATGCTTCACCTATTGAAGTTCTCTTAGTAGAGGATAGTCCCGGCGACGTCCGGCTCACGCAGGAAGCGTTCAAAGACGCCAAGGTGCACATCAACCTGCACGTGGCGTCGGATGGGGCAAAGGCTATGGCTTTCCTGAAACGGGAGGGCGAGCACGCCAATGCTGCCCGTCCGGATCTGATCTTACTCGACTTGAACCTGCCAAAAAAAGATGGTCGCGAGGTGCTGGAGGAAATCAAGGCGAGTCCGGCACTGAAGACCATTCCTGTGGTTGTCCTGACTACCTCTTCGTCTGAGGTAGATATCCTGCGAAGTTACACGCTCCATGCGAATTGTTACATCACCAAGCCTGTGGGCCTCGATGGATTCCTCACAGTCGTGAAAAGCATCGACAATTTCTGGCTATCGGTGGTCAAGTTGCCGCGAGAAGCACGCTGATGAAAGAAAAGCCACTCCAGGTTCTTCTGGTCGAGGATAACGCGGGAGACGCCCGCCTGATTCGCGAGATGTTCATCAATGAGCGGCCGGACAGTTTCGAATTGACGCACCTCTTGCGCATGAGTGACGCCGAGACCCAGCTTGCGAAAGGAGGAGCGGACATCGTGCTTTTGGACATGGGATTGCCGGATGGGCATGGTCTCGATACTGTCCGGCGAGCGCACGCAGCAGCCCCAGGTGTCCCGGTGATCGTGTTAACTGGTTTGGACGACGAGGCACTAGCCGCTGAGGCCCTGAAGGAAGGCGCACAAGACTATCTGATCAAGGGCCAGATCGAAAATCGCGCGCTTCCCCGGGCTCTTCGCCATGCTATCGAGCGCCACCGCATGCAGACAGAGACTGATCTCATCCGGATCAATCAGATGCAGTTTAAAGATGAGTTCCTCTCTCACGTCTCGCACGAACTTCGTTCGCCACTGAGCGCAATCCGTCAGTTTGTGACCATTCTCCTGGACGGGCTGGCCGGCGAACTGAAGCCGGCACAACACGAGTACATGGAAATTGTTTTGAGGAATGTCAAACAGCTGCAGTCGATGATTAATGACTTGCTCGAAGTCACACGCGGGCAGGCGGGCAAACTGACGATCGAACCGCAACGTGCGTCGATTTCCGATGCCATCGCGTATGTGGTCAGCACTCTCCAGGGAGCCGCTACAGCTAAGGGAATCACTCTCTCTTCAGATAACGAGTGCATGCTGCCGTCAGTCTGCGCCGATCCAACGCGTATTCGACAAATTCTAATCATCCTGGTCGACAACGCCATAAAGTTTACCCCGGCGGATGGTGAGATAAAGGTTCAAGCTCGCGTGTTCGACAAGGATCCAAGTCTTGTCGTTCTGGAAGTCGCAGACTCGGGATGTGGCATCAGCCCGGACATGACCGAGCGGATTTTTGAACGTCTCTTCCAGACATCAGATCCTTCCCTGGAAGGTCGAAACGGCCTTGGTTTGGGGCTGTACATCTGCAAAGAGCTGGTGACGCGACAGGGGGGACAAATCTGGGCAAAGAGCGCTCTGGGGCAAGGCGCAGTCTTTTCCGTGACCTTGCCGATTTTCTCTTTGCCTAACCTGATTTCCCCGGCATTCAGTAAGGAAGTACGTGCAGACCGGCCTGTCGCAATCGTGGTAACGGAAATCGGCTCACAGAGCGGCTGGCTTTCCGATGATGTGCGTGCGGAACAATCTCACGGGGTTCGTGAAGTTCTGCAGCATTGTTTGCACTCCGATCTGGACGTTCTGCTGCCGAAGATGGGGGCCGCAGGAGGTGTAGAACTCTTCTTTGTTATAGCCCTCACGGACTCGATTGGCGGTGAGGCAATTAGCAAGAGGATACGGGAACGATTGCAAGAGCATGTCCAGCGAGCCGGCCTGACGGTCTCAACTTCGTACCAGTTCCTTCCACCGGTCAAGCGAAAATCGACGGAATCCATAGAGGAGCATCTGGAGCGGTTGGGCGCTGGAATTCAGGAACTTATAGACGTAGAAACCTCATCAAGAATGGTGGTAAATGCCTAACAAGAAGATTTTAATCGTCGATGATGATCGGGATGTTCAGCAAGGTATGAATCTGCGCCTCAAGGCTAACCAGTACGATACTTGCCTTGCCGGCGATGCGTTCTCCGGTGTGGCTGAGGCACGAAGAAGCGAGCCAGACTTGATTCTTCTTGACCTCGGGATGCCGGCCGGCGGCGGCTTTCTGGTAATGGAAAGGCTCAAGATGATTCCATCGCTCGCTGTCATCCCAGTCATCGTGGTCTCGGCTCGCCACGGTCTGGAAAACCAGAAGCGCGCTTTGGAATCAGGAGCGAAGGCCTTTCTCCAGAAACCCGTGGATGATGACCAACTCTTGGCGGTCATTCGGCAAACCCTGGGAGAACCCGCGAGAATGAAAAAACCTGCCTTGTGTAACCAAGGAGTTGTATGACGAAACCCACACAGCGCATCGCAGACCTCCCTGCCTACTTGTCTCACGAATTGCGAAATGCTCTTGCCTGTATCCATCAATTTGGAAACATCTTAGTCGATGGGCTGGCAGGTAAATTGACGGGCGAACAACGCGAGTATGTCAGCATCATCTTGGAGAATGCCAGCAAAATTCGCTCAGTGCTAGACACCGCGCTGGACGGGGTTGCGCCCGCTGCAAGCAAAATACGAACCAAAATCTAACGTGTTTCTAAACTGGAGACCTAAAATGGACAAGACGAAAATATTGGTTGTCGACGACAACTTCACAATAAGAAAAGGACTGAGCATCCGTCTGCGAGCGAACGGTTACGAGGTGGTGCTTGCCGAGGATGCCATTTCGGCTACCGCCGCTCTGATAGCTGAAAGACCCGATCTGGTGCTTCTTGATCTCGGACTGCCCGCTGGAGATGGATTCGTCGTGATGGATCGATTGCACAAGAACGACCGTCTGTCGCACATTCCAGTGATTGTACTGACAGGCCGCGAATTGGCCGGTAATCGCGACCGAGCTCTGAACGCGGGAGCGGCAGCCTTTTTTCAAAAACCCGTGGAAGACGGCACCCTGCTCTTTGCCATTAAGAAGGCGCTGGATGTCTCGCGCGGTGAGTTACGTTTTGACGAGTAACCGGGATCTAAATGTTGTGGACCCAACACAGACTTTTATCAAGCGAGGAACCCTATTCACATGCTGACGATCCTTTTAGTAGACGATAACGTTCACCTCCAAATCGCATTCAAGAAAGTACTCACTTCCTCCGGCTATCGAGTTGAACTCGCCGGCGATGGCGAGGAGGCTTTGCGCCTTGCGCGCAGCATAAGGCCGGATGTCATTCTGCTCGATATGTTACTGCCGAAACTTGGTGGTGTAGAAGTCCTTCGTGCCTTGAAAGCAGATCGCGCGACAAAAACAATTCCGGTAATTGCCCTCAGCGGTCTGCCTATGAGTAATGAAACGAGATTGAGGAGAGACGGCGCGATAAGCTATCTGCAAAAGTCAAACCTGGAAGACCTGGATGTCCTTCTGCAAGCCATCGATTACGCCCTTCTTTTGCCCCGTGACGACGAGTTTTGCGAAGTGGCATTTCTTCCCGGCGTGCCGGCCCAAAGTAAGCGTTCCGAGTAATAGCAATGAACTCGAACTCAGGGACCAACGGTGATGACTGACCTTCCGGTCTTGATGGCAGCTGGTGGACCACTGAAATTGACGAAATCCTCCCACTCCGCATTCACGTGGTACGTACCCGGCGTGCTGGGCGCGAAGTAGGTCACGGTCAGATCGTCGGCGTCCGTTATCTGAATCGAGCCGGCAGGGCAAGGTCCGGGGGGAACGATGCCCACATACGTGGCGCAGTCGGAGCCGGTGGGGTTCTCGGTGACGGTCCAAGTATTGATCGCATTGATGTATGCGGAGAGGAGACCTTGAACCGTAGCTTGCAGAGGCACCTGCCCGTTCATCGGGGTTGCGGCAGTTGCTCTGCGAATGACCACCCGTAATAAATCCCGCTCCGTAACAGGCACGCTGGTCAGCGCAATGCTCGGAAGAGAGAGCGTGCTGTGACGCAGATCACAGCACGCAAGAACCCTGACTTCGTGTTCCCCCTAGATATGAAGTCTGGGCTAGTACCGGCAGTTGAACGTAATGCTAGGCTCAATCCCGAACGAGTGACAAGAGACTCAAGGCTCTAGCGGTTCCTAAGAGAGCGTTGATGGAATCGTGACGGTGGGTGTGACAGCTAAGCCGCTTCTTGCGCATCGCCAACAAACTACTGAGCTATCGCTTTACGGAACGCCTCGTCACCAAGCTGCAAGCGCATTGCATACATCGCTTTTGCATCCGCACCAGCAATATAGCGGAGTTGATCTTTTCCGTCTGTGGCAGCTTCGTACACTACCTCGACGATCTGGTCAGGGGAAGAGTAGGTCGCCATCTGTTTGGGGTCGGTAACGACGCTCATCACTTTGTTCACCAGTGCGTCGTAGGCAGGATGCCGACCAGTATCGAAAGATCGTGTGAAGAAATCCGTTTTCATGCCACCCGGTTCTAGGGTCTTGATGCCGATTCCGAATTGGTTCAACTCAAAAGCCATGCTTGCGCTCCAGCCTTCAAGCGCCCATTTCATCGCGTGATAGATCGAGTTGAGAGGAACCGTCAGTAGTCCGCCAACCGATCGTCGTATTGATGAACAATCCGGCTCTCTTTTGTCTGAAATATGGGATGAAAGCCTTCGTTGTTCTGATCGCCCCCAACATGTTTGTGTTGACCATGCGATGGATTTGTTCATCGGTCAGCCCTTCAAGTGCGCCTGCGAGACCATATCCGGCATTATTAAAAACCACATCGACCCCGACTGATCCTACAACTTCCTGCACCACACGCTCGATTTTTTGAGCCTCAGTAATGTCCAGCGCAATCAATGTTACGCCAGCGGTCTTCGCCAGTTCCTTTTCCTCATTTGGGTCGCGCATGGAGGCGATGACCTTCCATCCCTTCGCCGCAAACAGTTTCGCGGTAGCTCGACCCAAGCCTGAAGAACTGCCAGTGATGAAGATCGCTTTCTGGTGTTGATTGCTCATAGAGCCTCCAATCAAAGCTACGAGCGCTTCTCGCCCATCTCTCGCCTCAACGGATAGTCAACGATGATGGCCCGGCCATCGGTTAGAGCTTTGACCGAGTGGCGCACATTGCTCGGCACAATCCCCACCATGCCCGGTCGAGCCACCTGCGTGACGCCATCAATGGTCAGTTCAAGTTCCCCTTCGATGACCTCGTAGACTTCTTCCTGAGGGTGTAAATGCTCGTGGATCGACGAACCACGTTTAAAGTCGTAATGGCGAATGTCATGCTGGGCGAATGAAAATAGCGTCCATACCAGCCCGGTAGACGCTCGATGACTTCGAGGGCGCTGGTATCAATGAATGGCACGGCAGTGCTCCGGTGAGCGATTGTAGCACTGCCTCCCGATGCGGGCGGTTCAATTGAACTGGGACGATTGCGTTCACTGGATCGTGCCGTATCGTGAAGGCGGTGCAGCAAAAGAAATGGAACAAGGACGTTCGCTTTCTCCTCTATCCTCTACCCGCATCACCATTGCACGACCTTGCGGTCTCGCTACCCGAAGGGAGCGATGCGGGCTTCCACATGCATGACTGAATGGGTTAGGTCCCTCCTGCTATACCGACGGCCTTTTCGCCCACGACGGGTGAGAATGGAGCAGTATGGGACGCTGTTGATTGGCGAACCATCGAGGACAATGTTCGCCGACTCCAAGCGCGGGGCGATGTTCTAGCGAGGACTCCAGTCTTCATCTCCCCGAGACGTGTCGAAGTGCTCCTCGACAGTCGGTAGCGGCCGCACATGGGGAGATTATGTCAGATCGACTGATCGACTGAGCATTTCACCCGTCGTGCTGCTTGCACAAATCAGATGAAATCGAAGGGTGGCGCGAAGGTCGGAGTGGTAAACGCTGGGGTGCAGTAAAGACTACAGCCTTCATCGCACGGCGTGGGCTAGTCTTGGCTCTTTACGTAGTCGACCCCATATTCTGTTAAATCGTTGCTGATCTTGCGGCAACGTACAATACAGCCGGTCACGAAAATGTTTACCGCACCCTGCGTGTAAGGGACAGCAATTTGAACCCAACTGTCCTCATGGTAAGTTTGAGAACTGCGGAAACAAATACCTTTGCGTGAAATGTTCACCACCTCAACTATGTCTGCTTCGGGACCAAGTGGACCAATGCAAGCAACTGTTTTCATGTTGATGCGGCCGTATTTTCTCTTCTCCCGATTTTTGCCAGTCGCGAGGAGTTCCTCCGGTAAGGTTTTATCCGGAACTGGTTCCCACACGGTATTTGCAGAGCACACATCGCACATGCGCGTGAGACGATGGGTGATTTGGAAAACGGAGAGTTCAACCTCGTTGAGGGCAGTCACGTGACAGGTTTGGCACACAGCGCATTTGAGAAGCGTGCGTGAGTGACTTTCTTCCAGTTCCTTTTGTCGAGGAAACCGACTACCCCATGGTCGAGGAAACCGAATACCCCAGAAATTGTCGCTTTGGTTGAGCACTTCGATTCCATAAAGATTGTGTTCGGAACGAATGCCAGCCTGCCCCACTATGCGGCCGACCGCTTCCTCGCCACTGCCTATCCGTTGCAAGTGAATTTTCTGCCCGGGGGCCAAGGAACACTTTAAGAGCAGACTGCAACCGTTGCGGCTGACATTCGCCGTCTGCACAACGTCGGTGAAGTGCTCACCCGCGAGATCGATACACGAGACCCGAACGCTGATTGAGATTGAAATACGATCACCCTTGCGAGTCGTTGAGGCCGCTGATTCTTGAGTTTCCATATGTTAGATCGTATGAGAACGAACCACAACTAACTGTGGCAAGCTTTCATAGCTGCTCCAAACGAAATTCTGAATTTAGACAGAAGTTACTAAGCTGCCGCTGCGCTTCGCTGGCACCCGTCAGCGGAAAACAGCGGACGACGGGGGAGGACCGCGTCAGTTCCTTCACATGTTCCCAGCTAAACAAATTTAGAACCGCGACATATCTTGGGAGTGTTCACAATTGCACACTGTTTGAAATAAGTGATCCCGATTTGGGAATGAGTTACAGAAGCCGCGAACTGCGTCACGCATGCACTAGCAGTGGCGAGCAAAAAGTACCAGCAGAGGATGTCAGGAAACGCTGACTGCCCGCTCGGTGCAGAACGTTCTCGCAGTCACGACATGTAGATGCCGTCCGTTTGGCGACGGTTCCCAACCCATGCAGTACGGCCTGATCGCTGAGGTAGCCGATGGAGGTGGCGCTGGCCGCAGTGTCCAGCCTGCTCTTCATGAAAGACTCTAAGCGAGAATGAACTTAGTCCCCTATGAAATGCTTTCTAACGATGCAGAGTAATCCCGCGGCCCAACACGAAAATGAAAATGAGCGACAGGATTGCCGCCACGATTATCCAGACATAGTTCCTGCCTATGCCTTCCGACCCTAGCTCGGGAACGGTCTTTTTTGGAATGTAGTACTGCAACCACAGCAGCCCGCAGTCCGCGCCAGCCGCTCCGGGCAGAGCGGATTGCCAAACCAGTTGAATCCCAATCGGATTCAAGAGTCCTCCAGCACTCAAGAGGAATGCCGCCGAGAAGTAGGAGATGAACGTAAGTTTTCGGAGCCGTCGCAGCTCGGTTCGCGGAACGCCCACGTACCTCACGAGCCCAACTCCTACAACCACTATGGCAACGTAGTACGACGCCATTCCGATGACGACGAGCAGCGTCCGCCACAGCCAGTACGGGTGCAAGTCGGCAATCACAACGGCCCAGTCGCCAAAATTGGTGACACCCGAAAAAAAGAAATATCCGGTCCCAGCGAGAAGATTGAAGGCAACACTCGTCAGCAGAAAAAAGCGAAGGTAGACCGAGGCCCGTTTCGCGCTGCGCAATGCGATCCAAGAAACGATTCCCGCTGCCAGATTCGCCAGTGCCCCCCGCAGCGACTAGTCTCGAATCGAACGCGCTGGACCATGCGACGGTCGTCAGCACGCCGGATTGCGCTCCAGTCATCAGAGCCACTGCGCCGTGTCCCAGACCTTCGTGCACAACATTAGCGAGCATCGCCGATAGCAGGCTGATGGCGCAAACCGTCAATGCGTCGTCATTCGTCGGCGAAACCGTGCCCGGCGTTGCCGCCATTTTCGCTTCTCCGATCACCGTGGTTTAGGCGCTATTCTATTCGGAAAATCGCGGTTGGAGCCAAAAACGATTGGTGCGCCCAAGCGCTGGTCTGCGAAACGGTGCTTCTCGAATGGAGCACCGGTCATGCGCCGTCCCAATTTAGGAGAATGGAATCACTTCGGGGTTGCGACGATTCTGGTCAAGTAGACCGTCACCTCACCATCGCCCCGCCGCCACACCGCTTGTATTTCTTGCCGGAGCCAGAGAGGTACGGATCGTTCCGCCCGACCTTGGGAGAGGCGTACCGGGGCTACTGGTGCGGACACTCGCACAAAACCTGCAGATACTCCCTGAAATATTGATATCCAGCCCGACTTGCCCAGCCGCCTTGTGCACGATGAGCAGCGGAGAGAGGTGCGGTCAGCAGTTCTGCGAAAATGAGGGATTAGTCGCTTGCTTTAGGGTTCTTGGTTTTGGGGTCATCGACCACGCAAATGACCGGACCGGCAGAGGGTGGTGCATCGCCGATATCTATCGCTTTTTTGGTTGCTGCTCGTATTGCGTGCACCCAACCCTTAAATTTTCCAACCCGATGGGTTTGCCGCAAGTGAACAAGCGTTGTGTCCCATACATCATCCCCGAGGTTCTTCATTCGAACCTTGACCTTATGATTAAGCGGAGTGGTCACGGTGATTCCTCGCATGAATGCTTGAGTCCGTTTAACAGATCGATCACGCCCCCTATCAAGGGTATTGAGTCCCGTCTCAAAATGGCTTCTCGCTTCGGGATGGCTCATCAAATTCCTCAAGTTTTCCCGTGACGACTAAAGAATTTTTCTCCCGGATCGAGTTTAAAAACCAGTCCAATCGCTGCACTGCTGACAGTACGGGGGGCGGAGGCGGTCGAGTGAAGAACATATCCCTGATTGTCATAACCCCATGATCCAGCCTGCAATGCTTTCCCAGATGCTCACTATTGACCAGTTCGTGACCATCGTTCCGCTTCCCCTCTATGTTTACGGGAACGGGTGTGGGAGGGAGGATGAAGCCCGTGACCCACCTGCCATTGCGTCACCCACTGGGAATCCGATTTGCAGGGGATTTGGCTGCCCGGATGGGGTTTGGGTCGGCTGGAACGTCTCAGACGTACAGGGGGCTTTTGTGGCCAAGTAGAAACCACCTCAGGGTAGGCATGGCGACCGGATATTGCGACTCGATGGGCGCTAGCTCCGATTTCGCCGTTGGATGTCGGCATCCGATGGCACAGACGGAGGGAAAGTTACGCAATAGGGCCGGAATGCTTGGGCCGGGGAGGGCTGGCGAGGGCGAGGACGTGAGTTACCGAGCACTAACCTTTGGTCCACTAACCTTTGGTCCTATCAATTTGTGTCGTCGAGGAAGAGGATCAGATAACTACCCGCGAAAGGAAACGATGAAAACTCTTTGCATTGCACTGCTGTCATCAGTGCTGCTGTGTGGATGCAACGCTGCCAAGCAAACGTCCTCGACGCCTGCACCAACGCCAACACCCACGGCTATACCCGTTATTGCTCCGTCTTGGATGGCCGTAGAGTACAGCGGAAGTTTCAACGGCACAAACTTCATCGGCCAGCAACGTTTTGGTTTCGATTTTTGCTATCTGCCAGTCACTGACGGCTCTTGCACTTTGACACCTACAGCCTCGACACCTTCAGTAAACGGAGTAGCCGCCCCTGAAATCAACGAAGTATCCATTAACCTCCCTTGTGATGGCGTTTGGGGAATCCACAACCCCACAGGTCTGAATAATGGCGGAACTTGGGTGCCAATTGCTGTTAGTGTGTCTGGGAACACAGTCGAAGCCTCTTGGGTGGGAACAGACGGACAAACGTCTGTACAATTCAACGGAACTTACAGCGCTTCCAGCACCTTTATCACCGGAAACCTATCATTCAGTGCTCCGGGGTGCGGCACCGTTCAGAATCCGTGGACTGCCTCGTTTACTGTAGCACCAACTACCTAGGTCGATGTTGGAAGGGCGCCCGCGATTCCGCAAGCCTTTAACGACTTATCTCTAGTTTTATTCTTCCCTCACGTGCGGGAATCCCCAGTTTCAAGGTCTAGGTTCTCCTAACCGTCCGTTACATCCGTGTACGGTCAGAACCGTACATGACTACACCTAGCCGTTCCGCGCCACATCCCATGGCCTGCCCAGGATGGCCGACGCTGCGCACCAGGAGAATGCTGCGGGGCGAACATAAGGTAAACGACCTGCGGCCTACCCGGCACGCCGGGCGCGTCCTGGGGGGACCTGGGCTTTCGCAAAGCGCTCGGCGGGTTCGCCGTCTAGGAGATCGGCGAGCGTACCGCCTGGAGTTGCCGGGCACGAACTTTGGTCACGTATCAATCTATGTCGCCGAGGAAGAGGATCGGATGAGGAACTTGAACATAGGGAACAATTCGCGGAGGAATCACTGGCAAGAAAGCTATCAACAGACCATGACGGTCAAGAACTAAGAACCCTCGCGTACTGAAACCGCTGATTACCGCCAAAGGAAACGATGAAAACTCTTTACATTGCCCTGCTGTCTTCAGTGCTGCTGTGTAAATGCAACGCTGCCAAGCAAACGACGCCAACGCCAACACCGACTTCAGCATCAGCCGTCGCTGTTGGAA
>PLKR01000631.1:11637-19027 GCA_003140655.1 Acidobacteriaceae bacterium
GGTGACGAATCAGATCTACGTCGCGAACGAAGAAAGCGACAACGTGACCGTGATTAACGGGGCAACGAACAACACGACGACGGTCGCCACTGGACTCAGTCCCTACGCCGTGGCGGTAAACCCAAACACGAACCAGATCTACGTCACAAACGGCGCCAGCAACAACGTGACCGTGATTGACGGGGCAACGAACAACACGACGACCGTGACCGCCGGAAACCGTTCTGTCGCCGTGGCGGTGAACCCGAACACGAACCAGATCTACGTCGCCAATTACAACAGCAGCAGCGTGACCGTGATTGACGGGGCAACGAACAGCACGACCAAAGTCGCCGTCGGAACCAGCCCTTGCGCCGTGGCGCTGAACTCGAACACGAACCAGATCTATGTCCCGAACAGCGCCAGCAACAACGTGACCGTGATTGACGGGGCAACTAACAACACGACGACTCTCACCGTGGGGAACAATCCTGACGCCGTGGCGGTCAACCTGACTACGAACAACATCTACGTCGCGAACGCAGTAAGCAACAACGTGACGGTGCTGACATCACAGTAGTTCTCAACCCGCGCCCACTTAGTCTGACGGCGTGCTCGATTGACGCTGGCTCGGGCTGCCCACAACCAGTTCATTATCGTGGGTTATGGAAATCCTGGTTTCAATTGGCGGGAACTGCTTCCTGTTGAGCGACGTTCACCCGATTCCGTCCATTCCTTTTCGCCCCATAGAGCGCTTGGTCCGCGGCGGCAACCAATTCTTCTGGGGAACTGTGCGACTCCAGAGTTGCGGTCGCGACACCCACGCTGATCGTCAGGAACGGGGCAACCGGCGATGCAGGATGCGGCAACTGGAGACCAGCGATTGCCAACCGAATCGACTCCGCGACCCGCGTGGCCCCGGCGGCGTCTGTTGCCGGAAGAATCACGGCGAATTCCTCACCGCCATAGCGTGCGGCCAAATCAATCTGGCGCTTGGCAAGCCGAGTTAGTTCCGATCCCACCAACCTGAGATACTCATCGCCTCGCTGGTGTCCCTCGGAATCGTTAAGCGCCTTAAAGTGATCGACATCGAGGATCACGAGCGAGACTGCGGACCCCGTTCTCTTCCCGCGGGCACATTCCGTCTTGAGTGTTTGGTCAAACACCCGCCTGTTTGCCAGTCCGGTCAGCGAATCGAGGGACGATAGCCGTGACAGATCCTCATTGAGCCGCCGCAGATCCGCTGTTTTCTCTTCCACGATCCGCTGGAGCTCGTGCTCCCGTCTTTGTGCTCCCAACATCCGCAATCGAAGGATACCCAAAACCGCCGACACAGGGATTAGTCCGCACGTGCCGACAAACCACCACGTCCAATACCACGGAGTCAGGATTTCAAATGCGAAATCAGCCCTGTGACCACTCCACACTCCATCGCTGTCTCGGGCTTCTATCTCCAGCCGGTATGTTCCGGGCGCCAGCTCTGCGAACTGCAGTTCTCTTTGAGCCGTTTCGGTCCAGGTTGAATTTGCTCCCTCTAATCGGTAGCGAAAAACAACCCCGTTTTCACGGAGAGCATTCGGTGTGAAGTATCTTGCGATGAGAGAGTTTGAATGAATGCCGAAGGATGGGTTGCGCTGTCCGGAAACATCCGTGCGTCCCATGACAAGCTTGGTGAAAACGACCTCGGGCGGTGCTTCGGACGCGCGGTGCGGACGCGGCTTGAAACGAGAGAGTCCACCGCTTGTTCCGATCCAGACTGTGCCATCGGCCTCCTCGGCGAACGCGTTCAGGTTGCAGTCGTCCCACGCCAAACCGTCCCTGCTATCGTAGTGGCTCCAGCGGGAACCGTCCCACGTGTCCACACCCCGCTCTGTCCCCACCCACAGCCGCCCCGATGCATCGAATTTCAGGAAATACACCAGTCCGTTGCTGCCAGGTCTCTGGACGGCTTTCTCGATAGCTACGCCGCCAAGTTGCGGATGGATACGGTCGATGCCGCCCCCATGGCGATAACCGATCCACATGATGCCATCCGCACCGGCGCCCAGCGAAAGCACCTCCTGATTGCTCAATCCATCGGCGCGCGTCCAATTCCTCCAGCGCCCGGCCCAGAGACCGAAAAGTCCGGCTACACCCCCAGCCCAGATTGTGCCATCTGTTCCCTCAGCAATCGCCCAAATGCGTGTGGACGGCAATTCGGTGATTCGCGAAAACGTCTGGTAAGGCACTCTGGCCACAAACAGGCCCTCTTCCGTGGCGGCCCAGAGCCTTCGTTCGCGATCGAAGCGTAAGGTGTACACTGCCCTGCCCGAAAGACCTTGCTTCTGACCAAACCACTGCACGCCGCCAGTTCGTGCATCAATGCGGGCGGCGCCACGTGTTTCAGTACCTATCCATAGATCCCCGTCGGAAGCCAGTTGAAGACTATGCACCGGGAAATCAACCAATCCCGCAACTTTCTTCCACAACATGTCGAATTGCCGGCGCGTCCCACGAAACAACCCTCCTTCGGTTGCGACCCAGAGCGACCCGTCGGCCCGCGGCAGGATCTCGTACACAATATCGCTCGGCAGTCCACTTGCAGGCGAGTAACTCTCCCATTGCTGGTACCCTCGCCACTCGACGAGTCCCCGGCCCGCCAACCCAATCCATAGAGCGTGCTGCCGGTCTTCGAAGGCTGCGTAGACCACTCCGCGAAGGCCGACGGATCGGTCGATCTTCTGCCAGCCTTTCCCGTCCCTGATCAGCAGACCATCGGGTGACGGAACCAAAATCCGCCCTTCGGCATCGGTTGCGACTTTTCCCATCTCGCTGCCTGGAATGGGCGCATCTGGCCTTCGAAATCTCGTTTGGCCGACGTGCAACACGAACACACCCGCATTCTTCGCTCGCACCCAAAGATTGCCATCGTGGTCTTTCTGGATTGCTAGCCAGACACGATCCGGAAGTCCGCGGTCTCTCCCGAAGACGGTTGTCCTGTCCCGCTCCCTACGGCACAGTTCCTCTCCGCATCCGTACCATAGGATATCGCCATCCACTAAGACGCCGTAGGCACCCGGTCCGGATGTTCCGGGCGCTTGGGGAAACCTTCGCACGGCGACTCCATCCTGCCCGGGATCGGAATAGAGCTCCACAAGACCGGAGTCCGTGCCAATAAAGGTGTGTCCTTTTCCATCCGACTGGATGCCTTGTGCCCAACTGACCGTCTTGAAGGCGACCGGAAACTTTTCGAAACGGTTGCCCGACAGTTGATAGAGTCCGAAGTCCCCCCCAACCAATAGAGATCCATCGGGAGCGTCGCCAAGCGCGGCGCCCGAAGTGGACGGAATTCCCTGTTCCGGTCCAAAGGCCTCGAAGCGTTCCCCGTCGTACCGGAAGATACCGTTTTCCGTGCTCACCCAAATGAAACCAACGCGGTCTTGGTAGACTTGCCGGACCCCGAGGTTGTTGAGGCCTTCTGCGCTCCCGAAGTTGCGGAAATTATATTCCTGAGCGTACAAGATCCCGGACGTCAGCGCGAGGAGGGCAAATACAGCAACGCTTCTGAAGGCAACGATAACAGCATCGAACTTTCGGTGGATCAATAGACCGACCGCCGCTGGCACTTCCTGACAGACATCAGGCGGAATGGACGTCACTGGATCAGCGGACACAAAAAGCGCCAGTCCGATTGCCATGATAAAGTACACTCCTTATGAGGTCCTCGGTCACGCCTGTCCCCCGTTTGCTTGTGCTCCTAGGTGCGGTTCAGGACGGTCGCCACGCAGCTTGTCGGCGGCCGTCTCTACTGTTAAGGGCTTGCTGAAGTAATAACCCTGAATCTCGTCACACCGATGTTTCCGCAGGAATGACATTTGTGCTTCGTTTTCGACGCCTTCGGCAATCACCTTGAGCTTTAGGCCTTTTGCCATGTTGATAATTGCGGTTGTGATCGCAGCGTCGTCAGAGTTCACGGTGACATCACGGATGAATAGGCGGTCGATCTTGATTTTGTTAACCTGAAACTGCCTCAAGTAGCTGAAACTCGAATAGCCAGTTCCGAAGTCGTCAATCGCCAGCGTCAGCCCCATAGACTTTAATTCTCTAAGGACTGAGAGCGTCACATCTGCATCAGCTAGAAGGAGGCTCTCCGTTAGCTCTAGTTCAAGATATTGCGGGGCGAGGCCAGTCTCACGAAGCACACTTCGGATGAGTTTGCAGAAGCCCTGTTGACGAAACTGTACCGCTGACACATTTACTGCTACTGAAACTGGGGGGAGACCATCGTCTTGCCATTTCTTCGCTTGACGGCAGGCCGTCCTGAGCACCCATTCACCGATTGGTACGATCAGTCCGCTGTTCTCAGCAATTCTTATGAATCTGTCCGGTGGCACGAGTCCCAACTCCGGATGCTGCCAACGAAGAAGCGCCTCCAACCCGGTTATCCTTCCCGTGGCCACATCCATCTGCGGCTGATACAACAGGAAGAGTTCTTCCTTGGCGAGTGCCAACCGCAGGCTGCTTTCTAAGGTCAAACGCTCGACCACCTGCGCGTTCATCTCCTCGCTGAAGAAACGAAAGTTGTTACGTCCGCTGTCCTTGGCACCATACATAGCCGCATCGGCATTCTTGATCAGCGTCTCGAAGTCTGTACCGTGTTCAGGGAAAATGCTGACGCCGATGCTGCAACTAACATTGAGGGAATGCCCTTGGATGACGAATGCAGCGGTCATTGCATCCATGAGCCGTTCGGCGGTAACCGCCACGTCGATGAGGTCTTCTACCTGAGTCACCATGATCAGGAATTCGTCGCCACCGAGACGGGCTACGGTGTCCTGTTCACGCCCCCACGTCTTCAGCCGTTCAGCAATTCCTTGCAGGAGGAGATCGCCGACCGAGTGTCCCAAAGAGTCGTTGATGTCTTTGAACCTGTCGAGATCGAGGAACAGAAACGCGACTTCATGCACTTGCCTACGCGCTGCTGCGAGTGCCTTGCTGACTCGATCCTTAAGAAGAGTCCGATTGGGGAGTCCCGTCAGAGCATCGTAGTAGGCCAAGAATTGAACCTGTTCCTCGGCGAGTTTGCGGTCCGAAATGTCACGCACGGTGGCCAGCAGGCGCGGCTTCCCGCTCAGCATCAATGCAGTGAGGCACACCTCAGCCGGAAAGACTTTGCCGTTCTTGCGCTGGTGCAACCACTCGAAACGTTCCGTGCCCTTGCAAAACGCGGCGGCGATCTTCTCTTCGGCTGCCACTCGGGAGGACGTGCCGTCACGTTGATTTGGAGGTGAAATATCGGACGGATGCATCATCTCGTTGGCTGGGTATCCGAACATCTGGAGTGCAGCCGAATTGCAATCCAGAAATCCCTTTTTGTCCATCAGCCAGTTCGCATCGGCCGAGTCCTCGAACAACACGCGATACTTGTTCTCACTGTTTTGCAGCATCTCCTTGGATCGCTCTTCCTTCCTAAGAACCGTGAAACTAAGAACCGCAGCCACCAGCGTCGCGAATAGAATCGTGACGACATGAGAAGGCCAGATCGTGATTGTGGGATGAAGGGCCTGCTTAGCTGCTTCAAAAACAACCATGATGCAGAACGTAAGCATTGCGGTTCTCGTCGCAAGAATACGGACGCTTAACACGCTCGTCCGCATCGTCCTCGGTGCGCGCACTAAGCAGTTATACGCTGCCGTCAGAGTGGCAATCCCTAAGACGATGATCGTCACTGTCGCAATGCCAATCATGCCGAGATTAGAAACGTCTACGGCATGCGACAAGTCTGCAGCCACGTTGGAAACCGTGAAGCTGGCCGCCGCCATGCCTGTGTAATGCATGACTGGGATCGCAGCGCCCATAACGATTACGCTAGCAATCCTCCGAAGACGTTTGGTCTCGCCGTGATCTCTGGCAAGGAAGACCAAGCGGAGCGCGACAAACGAAATAAGAACCGCAAGAACGACGGAAAGAATCACGACTAAAGGATTGAAGTGGCACATCGCACCAATCCGCATGGCATGCATGCCGATGTAGTGCATCGCACCGATTCCCCCTCCCATGACGACACTTCCAACCGCCGTGTGCCACAGGCTCATCTCTTGGCCACTTGCGAAATGCAATGCTGCGGCTGAGGCGAAAATCGCAGCCAGCAGAGATAGTAGGACAGTCGGCCAGTCGTACCGCACCGGAATCGGCAGCCTAAAAGCTAACATCCCAATGTAGTGCATCGACCAAATGCCGAAGCCCATCGCGCTGGCTCCGCCCGCCAACCATTCAAATCGGGCCGATCCCCGTGCGACGGTCACCCGACCCGCGAGGTCTAACGCTGCATAGGACGCAAAGGTTGCGATCACAACTGACAGGATCACCAAACGGTAGTCATAGGACCCGACGAGCATCGTGTTTTCCATGGTCGAATCTTCGTCTCTGCGGAGCCCGCGATCTCAATTCCCAGAAGGCCCTTGAATGCTGCCTCGCCTCGTTTTGGCTGCCTTCTGTGTTGAGATGGACGGCAAGGTAGGTACCGCTCATGGGCGTACTATTGCAATTTGAGCGTACTCCCGCTGAGAACGGCACAATAGTTACGAAGGGCTCCAGTGGCGATGAGACGAGAAGGCTAAGACCAGTAGTGCAGGTCATCAGTCCTCCGCTACAAAACAACCCTTACACAGGTTCACATCCAAAAGGTATATCGGGCGGACTAGCAAGTTCGGAAATCTCGCATCAATGGATTTCACTCACTTGCGGCTGAATGAGTTGGCGGGTCTCCGATGGCGTAGTTCTGAGTTGGGGACCTCCGATGTAATCTGCCGTGAAACCTCGGGTGCGGAATTCGGTGACGGAGCCTTAGTGGGCGTTGTGTCTGAGCTCTGAGGAGCCCGCTTCAGGCGGTTCGCTCATCAATTCCGGCCCTCGAAGTATTAGCACTTTGGGCACACTTTCGATGAGGGCGTGAGGAATGTGCGCCGTGCCCACCCAAGCCGCTCTCTTCACGAACGGGCGGTCGAGCGCGATCACTTCCTTGATCCTGGTCGCCACTTTATGGTCGATTTCTGCTCCTTGATAATCAGCCAGAATTAACAGCGATTTGGGTCCGTGCTGCGCCACAGTGGTACGAACGAGCTCGGAGAGCATCCTTGGCGAACTGCCACTTCCGGTGTGATAAATCTAGCACTGGAGCAATCCACTACCAATGCCTGTGGAAATTCACACTCCACCACTATCCGTTGCTACGTTTTGCTACGTACGCACGCTGGAGTACAGAGCTACTTTCTGGTAAACTCCGTTCCAATTGAGTCTGGGTCGCGTCATGGGCCACTTGGCGTGCCTTCCCTTCATCTGGCAGAGCAGTGCCGGAAGCAGAATTCACGCAGACAAATCATTTTATCCGCAGGGGGGTAGCCATGGATGTGCACCCTGGGCCAGAGAAGCG
>PLKR01000024.1 GCA_003140655.1 Acidobacteriaceae bacterium
ACCTCGACATCCGTCTCCTTGATGCGCCCCAGCATTTCGGCGTACAGCTTTTTCTGCAGCCCGTCCGTGGGCTTCATCACCGCGTCGGTATAGGCGTTCTCCGCTTCGAGGTAGGCTTTCACCTCCGGATTGCTTTTCTCACGCAACCAGAAATAGTTGTCAACCATGGTCACACCGTTGATCACGGTGGTTCTCGGGACTTTCTTGGCCACCGGTGGCGCCGGTAATGGCGCCGAATCGTTCGCCGCGGCATGAACCGTGCGCATACCGCAAACGCCGCCCCAGACCAGCAGTGCTACCGCAAGAATTCGCAGATTTGCTCGATTCACGAGACTCCCCCTTACCGCGCAAACGCGGCCCCATTCTACACCGACATATGCTTCAGAGCGGCCTGGGCACAATTGCTGTGATGCCTGCCTAGGATGTACTTTCGCCCGATACTCGTCAAACGCCGCCAAAAATCCCCGCTGGTTCATCGCGCTGCCTGCCAGCGAAGANNAAGCCGCATCCGCCGCAACTGCTCCGCTTCCAGCCGCTTCCCAGCCGCGCTTCACGTGTCAGCGATATTCCTTTGTATGTATGGCGAGGCTCTATATTAAACATATTGACAGTAGCCTCGCTTTTACCTATTCTCCCTCCCGCTTCGACTGCTGCTTTTAGCTCCAGCAGACACGAAGCAGAAAGCAAGGCGCATGCCTCTCCCACCGTGCCGCCGCCCCGGGCCGTTTGTGGATTGGAGCCTTAACCGATTTGTGGGGCCTCAGCTATTTTGATTAACCGCTTTCGCACGCGCATCCGGCGTACTTTGGAGGATTATTATGTCCGTAAAAACGAGTCTGCAACTGGGCCGTGTGGATCCCGAAGATCTCCGGCTCAACTACAATCCCGAAGCCCCGCAGGAGCGCTTCCGAGCAGCGGGCATCCCGGCTGCCCTGTTGAGCGAAAGCGAGCGGCTCCCCACCGCGGTTCCGTGGCCGGCGGCTACCAGGCCTACGCCCGCGCCACTCCATCCGGCGCCTGCGGAGACCGACGACCTGTCCAAATTCAGCGACTACGACGCTGTGGTGGTCACCTGGACGTCCGCGGAAGCTGCGGCGCTTGCCGCGTTGTTCACGCCGGGATTCCCGACCTCTGCGTGGTATGAATACCGCCACAACGTGCAGAGCTATATACCGCTGGTCACCGGGCCCAAATCTCCCTTCAATGATTCGCAGGCGGATATGGCGCGTTACTTCCACAGTCTGGGTCTTTATTTTCCGTGTCTTATCGGCAAAGCGCGCGTGCTGTTGATCAAGTCGGGACTGCATCTGGACTACGACGGGCCACAGTTCCCCGTCCGGCAGCTCATCACGGAAATCGTGCAAACCGTCCAGCCCAAACTGTTCATCACCACCGGCACCGGCGGCGCCATCGGCAAGGACGTGGCNNCAAGAGCGAAACGTGGGCTGCGGCGTCGTACGCAACTTCTCCACTTCCCGCGGGTACGCTCGGCGCTATCACACCCGCGCTCACCACCGTTAACGCCGGCCGCATCACCGGCGGACGGGCCACCCCGAAAATGTGGGCCACGCCGCAAGACACCATCGTCACCACCGATTTTTTCGGCTTCGACGACTCCACCGATCACTACAAATTGCAGGGACTGGGCCAGTGCTGCGATATGGGCGACGCGATGATTGGCAACGCCATGCTGCAATTCCCGCACGTTCAGTGGCACGCCATCCGCAATGCCTCCGACCCGCAAATTCCGAATCCCGATGGCAACATGCAGCAGGCGCTCCAGGAATCCACGCTGATCTACTCCAAGTACGGAGTTTTCACCACGGCCGCCAGTGTCATCGCGACCTGGGCCGTCGTGCAGGCAAGCTTCCCGTCGTAGCTCAGAAAGCAGTGGGCAATTATCAGATTGGCAAGTTGGCCAGTGCCGCAAGTGCCAGAGCAGAGATTTGCGGCAGATTCCTCCCGATTGTCGGCCAGGTATTTTCCGGAATTTTCAGGAAGACACTTACCACTTCGAGGTCGAAATGACTGCCCGCAAGTTGGCGGATCGTCTCGCGTGCTTCCTGAAACGACGATGCACGGTGGTAAGGCCTGTCGGAGGTAATGGCATCGAGCGTATCCGCCACGGCGAAGATTCGCGCACTCAGAAGAATCTCTGTCCCCTTGAGTCCGCGGGGATAACCCGATCCGTCGCAACGCTCGTGGTGCGTGAGCACCATTTCGGCCACCTCCGCAAGAAATGGGATGCCCTTGATGAGGTCGAACCCGATCTGCGCGTGCTGTTGCATCATCTTGCGCTCTTCGGCAGTGAGCGCTCCCGGCTTGAGCAGAATGCCGTCGGGAACGCCGAGCTTTCCGATGTCATGCAGATACGCGCCCCTGGCAAGGCTGCGCAACTGTTCGCCCTGCCAGCCCATCGCTCGCGCGATCTCCAGCGAGTAGAGGCAAACCCGCTGTGAATGTCCGGCCGTCTCGTTGTCACGAAGATCGATCGCCGCGCCCAGGGCCTGCAACGTATCTTCATACGTGTGCTCGATCTGCTGCAGCGCCACCTGCACTTGCGCGGTGCGTTCCGCAACCATTTCTTCCAGATGTTCGCGGTAGTTTTCCACCTCTCGTTCGAGTTGCCGCTTATATAATGCGCTTTTTAGGCTGGCCAGGACGGCGCCTTCGTGAAGCGGTTTAACAAGATAATCGTCGGCGCCGCAACGCATGGCCTTCACACCTACCTCTACGTCATCGACACCCGTGGTTACCAGGAACGCCACATGAGGATAGCTTTGGCGAACTTGCTTGAGCAGTTCCATACCGCCCATGTCTGGCATCCTAAGGTCGGAAATGACCGCATCGAATCGCTCTCGCTGTAGGATCGCCAGCGCTTCTTCGCCGTTGCAGGCGGTTATGCACTGGAAGGCCGGTGGTCCCAGGATGAGTGCAAGCAGTTTGCGCGCCGCAGCTTCGTCGTCGACGACAAGAACATGCAGTACTTGATGGTGAGCTGATGACCCCTTGACGATACTGCTGGCGGATTCCGTGCGCGGAAGAAGTTGGCCGGGCATGTTTATGAGGTCCGCGTGGCGCGTTACTGCAGCACCCATGGTCCGGTCTTCTCGACGAAGCGGCATCCGTAGCTCCGACCGGATACCCCTTTGGAACTCAAGTGAACAACTCTGGCTTTGCCCACATAGTCCCGCCCGTTGGACGTGAGATAGACTTGCACAACGGAAGCAGCCGCGAGTTCCGCAGTGCAGGCGCACAGGAAGCCGCTCAAGCTCACATCCTCAGTGGTCACCAGTTCTTCAAAGCTCTTCCCGTGAGTGTCAGTGCCTTGCAGCTTCAGGGAAACATGTAACCGCACACGCACCTCGCTTCGCGGGATATAGCGGTGGGTCTTGGCGATCTTGTGGAGGCATGCTCGGAGCGCCTCGAAATCGATGGGCTTCTCAAAATAACCTGCCGCACCGAGCTGCTTACAATGTTCCTTGGTTTGTCCGCCGGCCTCACCGCTCACGACAATTACCGGAATCATCTGCGTGTGGCCGAAAGAGGTAAATGTCTGCAACAGATCGTAGCCGGAATATTTCGGCATGCGCAAATCCAGCAAGATGGCGTCGGGCCGGTGTTCTAGAGCCAGTGCCAAGCCTTGCTCCGGTTCTCCGGAATCGATGATTTCATAGTCGTCGCTAAGCTCCAGGCGCATCAGCCGGCGCAACGCTTCATCGTCGTCCACAATCAGCACTTTTCGCATCGTCTGGTTCCTCTAACTGGCCGGACCGGAGGTTGTTCCCGCGAGTTCGGCCTCATTGCTGATGACCGGCGCTGGTCGTTTCCGGCCATCAAGCACTTCCCGGGCCTTCCGGATCAGCTCCTCTTCTGTAAATGGCTTGTGTACGAGGTAGGTTCCCGGCTCCAGAACTCCGTGTCCGGCAATGAAACTGTCGGTATAGCCCGACATATACAGCACCCGCATTCCCGGCTGGCGCGGTAACAATTGCTCCGCCAGAACGCGGCCGTTCATCCCGGGCATCACCACATCGGTCAGCAA
>PLKR01000112.1 GCA_003140655.1 Acidobacteriaceae bacterium
GCACCCTTGGGATCGTTGAGCCGGCCGGCCGCCAGACTCTGTTGCAGCTTCGCTTCCGCCAAAAGAACCCGGCTACCCCGCTTCTGCGCTTTGGTGGCAGCGTTCGCAGCTGCAGTTTGCAGCCGCTGGTATTCTCCGGCATGATCGAAGGTGTTCGCTTCCCGCAGATCGATGCGTGGATCGTCGGAAATGGGTTTCGGAAGCCGGCGCAATGCCGCGACGGCAAGCAGGCTGTCTTGAGATCGTCCTGCCTTGCTCAGCACCGTGGCAAGGCGCAATCCATACTCCAGATTGTCCGGATAAAACTGGGTCAGGGCGCGGTAGATCTCAATGGCTTTCGGCCAGTCAAAGATGAGTTCGCGGTAGCGACCTTCGATGGAAAGTTGTTCTTCACGAGAAAGCTTTGTCGAGAGGTCCAGCGCCTGTTTTGCCTGCTCCTGAGCCGTGGCACCGTACCCCAAGGCGGACCATGTTTCGGCAAGCGCGGAGTGGGCGGCCGCATTCTCAGGATCGGCGGCAACCGCCTTGACGAGCAAATCGCGAGCGGCGAGGAAATCAAAGTCCCAAAACTTTGCGCGACCCTCAGCATAGAGCCGCGCCGCCTGCTCATTGGAGGGAAGGGCCGCACGGGCCGCGTTCATGGCTTCGGTGGAAGCCGGAGTCGCCCCGAGCCTGGCGCGCAAACGCGCGCCCGCCCGTGATGCAACGTCAAACAGGTCTTCTTCGCCTCCGGTGAAAGCTTCCTCGGCGATGGTTTCTCCTGCGGCGGTGTCTTGGAGCCGGATGTCAACCCGAAAGCGTTTGTGACCTTTCTCTTCGAGGGGCGTGCAGGAACCGATGACCACGATGTCAGCTCCGGGGTCGATCCGCAGACTGGCCAGCGTGGATTTTGCCAAGGTGTCATCGTCGGCAATCCGCAAATCCCGCTTGGCGCGGGACACATCTTCTTCGGAGACCAGACGCAGGCTGCCGCCGGCCGCGAGTTCGGTGCTCAGCATTTCGGAAAACGCTGTCGTCAACCAATCTTCGTCGGGACGTCCGGGCAGGTTTCGGAAGCCGAGCACGGCCACCGAACGGCGCGGGATAATGGCTGGTGCGGCGTTGGACTTCGCGGAAGCTCTTCCGGCGAGTAACGCTCGCCAGTGATAGGTCGCGATTGCCGACACCATTAGGAGAACAATCATCATCCCCACCGCCAGGCGGTGTTGTTTTGTTGGTCCCTCAGCCGCAGGCACTACCGTGGGCTGGCGCGGGACGGTCGGCAAGGCCGGAGCAACAGTAGGAGCGTCAGGGTTTTCCGTGGGGGCTGCCGTCGCGGCGCTACTCGATGTCACCGAGATCGGTGCCACGAGGCGGTAACCACGTCTGGGAACGGTTTCAACAAATCGGGGATTCTCGGCATCGTCGCCCAGCGCCGTGCGCAACTTGGTCACGGCGACATTTAAGCCATTGTCAAATTCAACAAACGTGTTCCCCGGCCAAAGCCGTTGGCGGATCTCGTCGCGAGTGACTATTTCCCCGGCGTGTTCCAGCAAAAGAATGAGAATCTGAAAAGGCTGGTCGTGCAACTTAAAGCGCACACCGCTTTTCCGTAGCTCTCTCCGTTGCAGATCTGCTTCAAAGACTCCAAAACGCACGATTCTGGACTGGCTAGGCTTGGCTTCCATCTGAGCTTGGACCATCCCACCAACTACGATTTCAGGTTTGAAGTCTAGCACTGGTTGTTCCGGAGACTCAGGATATTTTCACTCATCTTGATAGTGGCAATGCAATCAACCACTTGGACGTTAATGTAAGAGTAAGTGGCGAATAACTTGACCCCTTCTGGAAATGCAGCCATATTGCACGCAGCTCAAGGCGAGATCATGCAACTTGCCCTTCGAGGAGGAAATTCGTGACCCTGAACACCCTTAGCTTCCGATCGGTTCTGCGTTGCTTTGTGCTAGTCGTGGCACTGCTTACGATTGCGGCCAAGGCACAGCAGCCAACGTTAAGCCCGTTGGCGACCATTAACGTTGGCGCGAGCCCCGGCCCGATCGCCGTCAACTCGGCCGCAGGTCTTGCCTATGTGTTGAATACCGACGCCGGCAGCGTGTCGGCGATCTCGACCAAGACCTTGACCGTGTCGAAGGTGATTCCGGTTGGAGCAGCTCCAGTCACACTCGCCACCGATCTGGGTTTGGGCATGGTCTATGTTGCGAACTCAGGGGATGGGACGGTCAGCGCCATTAAGGGCACTGCCGCCGCCTTGACCTGGCAGGTCGGCGGAACGCCTGGGCCGATGGTTGCCGATACCATCCTCGGCCATCTCTATGTCGCGGATACCACCGGCAATCAGGTCGTCGTGCTTAATTCCAAGACTGGAGCTGTGCAGGCGAGGCTGGCCACCAGGGTCACCCCGGCGGCGATGGCGCTCAATCCCGCAACGCATGCCGTCTTCGTAGCCAACACGGGCGCGTCGGGTTCGGTCGTGGTGATCGACGGCGTTCACGACCAGATCGCCACCACCATCGGCTCGCTCCCCGTCGGAGCCACGTCGATTTCCGTCGCCCCGCAGACCAACGTGGCCCTGGTAACCTTCCAGGCCTCCAACGCTCTTTCGCTCATCGATGCGGCCAATAACTATGCTGTGACGACCACGATGCCCGTTGGCGGACCGGGCACCCAACTTGGTTGCCCGTTCGAATTTCCTGCCCCCTATCTCACAGCGTATGACTCCGCCCGCCAGATATTTTACATCTCTTTGGGAGGCTCTCTGTATATTGGCGACGACCTCGGTGATTTTTTCCTCGACGATTTCTGGGGCTTCAACGCCGGTTGTCCGAATGTTCCACCGAGCGGGTTTCCCGCTGGTCCTTTTAACGAGATTGCCCTGGATCCGGGTGCCGGGCTGATGTCGAGCAATGGAGGCCCGATCCTCAATATCCTCTTCAACCCAAGATTCGAAGCCGCCTATACCCCCCTGCCCGCCAGCATCAATCCGACCGGCGTCGCCTTCGATCCGGTCAAAAGCTGGGCCTATCTCAGCGATGCCGGGAACAACACGGTCCGTGTGTATAACGTAACGCCACACAACGTCGTCGCGGCATACGAGGGGGCGTTCGGCGATTCCGTGACCTCCAACTATGCCGATACAAACCCGGCTACGGGCACGGTCTATATCTTGCGGCTCAATAATTTATACGCGATCAACGAAAGTCAGGCGGCCGCCGGGTATAACGGCATGGCGAACAATGCGAGCGGGGTAACGACGATCCCGCTTGCGGGATCCTATTCCTCGGCTTTGGTCGTGAATGCGGCGAGCAACAAGATCTATGTCGCGGACGGATCGAGCCTCTTTTATTCGGTCAATGGCGCGAACAATGTGGCGACGCTGCTGCCGGGAATGCCAGCCAACCTCGACGTTACCAGCCTCGCGGTCAATTCCGCCGCGAATCAAATTCTCGTATTCGATTATTTCAGCGGCAACCTTTTCGTTCTGGACGGCACAAGCGAAACCGTGGTGAAGACGATACCCATCGGGCTATTTCCGCGGGGGACACCGCTGCTGGTCGATCCGGTAAAGGGCGTTGCCTATGTGGTCGGCTCCTCGGTGTTCGTCGTCGATCTGGCAACAGCAACGGTGACGGCGACGATCCCGTTGTCGGCAACTGCCAGTTCCGCCGCGTTCAATCCGGTGAACAGCCGGCTTTATGCCGTGACGGCAGACTCGAAGGTTTACGTCGTGAACACCAGCACCAACACACTCGTCACCTCGTTCAGTTCTCCCTGTAACCCCATGCACGGCGTCGCGGCCAATCCCGTCACCGGCAAGTACTATCTCATCGGTATCGAGGATTCTCCGGCTCCGATTCCGCATGTTGTAGTCTACAACGGGACGACCAACAAGGTCGTCGTGGATATTTCCGGTCAGACCTTCCCGGCGCTGACGGGAGCGGACTCGATCGCGGTAGACGCGCTGAACAACACCATCTATGTGGGCACCGAGCGCGGTACGATTAGCGCGGCCCTGGCGGCGATCGACGGCAACACGAATGTGCTGTCGGCAGTCCCGCCCAGCACCGAAGAACTTAACGGTTATGCGCTGGCCGTCGACCTGGGCGCGCACGTGCTGGCGGCGGGCGGCGTTGACTACACGAACCTGTTTTTTCCGACGGCCGATCTGACCTCGACGTCTGCAGTGCCGGTATCGGTTACGATGCAAGGCGTCAGCGACGCTTCGACCATTGCGACGGCGCCGCTGTTCCGCACCCGCAATACGCAGCCCAAGGTCATGATCAGTGCCACCGGCAACTACACGGGCTTAGCGGCGACGATCACACCGACGAAGGCGTTTTTCCAGCTCGACGGCTGGCAGGGCACCTGGACCGCGAAGTCCCTCAAACGGGTCGGGAGCACGACCACCGGCACGGTAACGGTGACGCTGCCCAAGCTCGCTGAGGGCCGTCACATTCTCTACGTCTATGCTAATACCGGCGAAGCGGCGACGATCCAGAATGGCGCGTCCGGGCCCAGTTCACTCGTCGTCAGTCCGACCGCCGCCTTTGTCTTCACCGTCGAACAGTGACGCAGGGGGAATTTCGGCAACTTAACGATTTACTGAAACACAAAGAGCAACGCCTGAGGAGCTCGCCCTGAATAGTGCGTTTGCTGGTGGTGGGTCTTGGCAATCACTCGGC
>PLKR01000637.1:0-5973 GCA_003140655.1 Acidobacteriaceae bacterium
ATCTAAATAGAAACTGCTCTAGCAGAATGTTCCAAAATCGGCACCTGTAGCCCGGAGACAAAGCAGAGAGAAGCATTCGAGTCCCCCTCTCTCCGCCTTTTCAATCAACCACTTAGGCAAGCATGGGCCTATNNCCGCCTAACTGCCTGAATCGTTCTCACGCTGCCTGGGTGAAGTTTACGTAGGTCGGTAGCGCGTCCGGCGACCGGACAGCGGGAGCGGCGGTAGCTTAATGCACCGCCGTTCGATTCTCGGCGACCCTCTACCACCATGGATGTCTGTGGGCTATCGCTGCTCATGAGATCCCTATCCCACCGACTCGCTCTTGAATGCATCCGCCTGGCTTCCGGCGCTCTGGCCTGCACCGCCCTGCTGTTCGGCTGTTCAACTACCGGCCCAGCATCCTCGTCGGCAGCTCCTGCGCCAGCGCCAGCCACGGCGGGGCATACCGAGGCAGCCGACGATAAAATGCAGGTCCGTAATAATGCCTCAAGCCTCCTTGCGCAGCTCCTCGATCAGGAGAAGAACGTCAGCAAGGTCCTGATCATTAAGCACGGATCCCGTGAGCTGTCTGGACTCATCAAGGCGATCTCGACCGCCGCCGCCGATGGTGCCAAGCGCCTCAAAGGCCTCGCTCAGGGCGATCCCACGCTCGACCTGAGGCGCCAGGAGCTGCCCGCCGGCGAGAAGGCGAGTCGGGATGCGTTGGGCAAGACGGAGGAGCACGAGCTGCTCATGTCGAGTGGCGTAGACTTCGAGTTCACCCTTCTGCTGACCCAGGCCCAGGCGCTCAACTATGGCTCCCACCTGGCAAAGGTCGCCGCTGAAAACTCCGAGGATCCCGAGGAGGCGGACGCCTTCCTTACAATGAGCCGGACCCTGGACCAGCTGCTCACCCAGGTGAAGGCGATGATGCGGTCCCTTCCGCCCAAGTAAGGATGTCGCAGCCCCACCGCCGGCGGATGGAGCTCCGGCGTCGGCTAACACCTCTTTAATGGTGGTGGAGTCCCATCTCCGTTGCACCGGAAACGGATAGAGCTCAGTCCACTGCCTGAAAATCTCGACGCTTTCGCTCGTGCGCTGGTGCCGCAGCTCCGCATCTTTCGNNTCGCGAGCCGATAAGCCGTGATACCCAGCGGCTGGAGGAAATATTCGCGGAGGAGTTCGCCCGGATGCATGTTGATATGATTTTTCATTGGATCAGTGATCATCAGTGATTTCTACTTCATGGGCGTTGCCCATCGTACCGGGATCGGGCGCTAACTTCGGCAGAAAAGGGGGCCCCGGTGTCTCGGAGTGGAAGCTGATGGGCTTTCGCGGACTTCGAGCATCCCGGACAATCGCGGGAAATCTAAATGCGATAGCAGTGGATTTCTCCGTCGACGAAGCAAGACGACACTGGAGTCGGCCGGCAAAGAAGATCGAGTCCGTTGGCGAGAACTACAATTAAATGAATTAACGTAAAATTAGGTGACCGGCGTATCACCATTATGCTCGACCGGGAATTCGAGACTGCTGATTTTCTAATAAGTTCCAGTGTTAACGACAGGCAGTTGTATCCTCAAATCTTTAATTCAAAGAAAGGTAATTTATGCCGAGCGAAAAAGAGAAATCGTTGGAAATGCGGATTACTCAATTGGAGAGCACCATCAGCAAACTGAAGGAGGGAAGCAAACGCCCAGATATCAGCGCCGAGGAATTGAAGACGTACCTCAAGGTTAACGGTTTGTTAAATCCTTTTTTGACCAGCCCCCAAGTGTGTAGTGTTCCGGATCCTCGCCTGAACTCCTATTATCGATACCCAACCTATCTGACTCTGTGTTTTCCTGGGTACACGTCTGTGATTCCTCCACTTGCTGGTGTTGGCGATGGTCCTACCGAGCTAGGTAAGTAACCTGGCTCATGTACTATAGGCTGAGGCCGACGGCGGATGCAATTCCGCTGGTTGAGGATATTCTGCTGCTAAGGACGGACACCCTTTCCATCCGGATGGAAGGGGGGTTCGCAATGTTGCTTCAGCGTTTGATTTTACCCGCCTTGGACGGGCGGTTGGCCTTGTCGGAACTCGCTCAACGGCTGGAGGTTTCGGCCGAGTTATTGCGGACAAATTTCGACAAATTAGTTGAGGCCGGGATTTTCGAACAAAGCATCCATCCGTTTGAGCAGACTCCACCAGATTCTCGTGTGAACCTTTTTCGCGCCATGGGCATAGCGGACGTGGATCTGGAACGCCGGTTTCTCGATGCGCGAATTGCTGTTTTTGGATTGGAGCGACCAGGTGCCATGGCCGCTGAGGCGCTGCTGGCGGCGGGTTTCGTCAACCTGATGCTGGTTGATCCCACGTTGGCCCAGCGTGAGAATTTTCTTCCGGACGAACAGGAAGAACACATCTCTCGCGAGAAGCTGGTGGCGACGAGGCTGAAAAGGCGGAACCCGCAAAGCTCGATCGAGATTTCCGAGAGCCCGAGCGTGACGCGCGAAAGCGTTTTGAGATCGGCCCAGGGCTTCGACCTCCTTTTGGCGTGCTGGGATCAGGGATTTAGTTCGGGCAACCACTGGGTGAATCGCGCGGCCCATACCTTACGAGTGCCTGCCTTGTTTTCCGAAAATAGGGGCATGCAGGGCTTTGTCGGGCCGTTCGTCGTTCCCGGCATGACGGCGTGTTTCATGTGCTCTAAAATGAGGTCGATAGCCGCGGCGGAAAATTACGACGAAGTCATGGCCTGCGAACGGTTCTACGATGTTTTGAAGTCTCCGACCCATTCCCGCCGGGAGGTTCTGGGCCCGGCAATGGCCACCGTGGCTTCCCTGCTGGCCAGTGAGGCTCTGAGGTATCTCGTTCTGCGCCAGCAACCGGCACTGGCAAGCGTGATAGTCGAGTTCGATCCGTTCGAGCTGACGCTCCGTCATCACGCCCTCCTGGAGCATCCAAGCTGTCCCGTTTGTTCTAAAAAAAAAGCTCCCACGCGATCATACAGGGTTGCGTCAATTGATGGAGCAGGCGGGGCCGGGTCCCGATCTATCGGCTCTGGCACCGTTTTTGGTCAGCCCCAGGTTCGGGATCGTCAAGGAGTTGACGCCCATCGTTCCAGAGTCCTCCCAACCAAGGGAGCCTTATGTGTTGCAGTCCCTATTGGCCAATCACCGCTTTGCCAAGAAGGACAGCCAGTTTGCGGGCAGCACGTCCGGCAAGGGTCTGACGATGTCTCGAGCACAGGAAAGCGCCCTTGGCGAAGCGGTGGAACGCTACTCGAGTCTCTTTTGGCATCCGGAGGAAGTTACCTATGCCCGGCGCGCGGACCTGATTGGACGATCCCTCGATCCCGCGCAGCTCGTGCTCTATCGCCCGGAGCAATACGAGCACGTCAGTCAAGTCCCCTACATTCCGGAATCGAAGCTGGGATGGGCCCGAGCAAGATCACTCATGCGCGACGAACCGGTGTTTGTCCCCGCCTTGGCCGTGTCGCTGGGCTACAGCACGAAATATCCGGAGGAAAACATTTTCGCGGGCACGTCGAACGGATTGGCCGCCGGCGGTTCTCTGGCTGAGGCCGTCTTCTCCGCGGCTTTGGAGGTCGTCGAGCGCGATGCATTTCTTATTGGTTGGGAAAACAAGTTGCTTACTGCCCGTTGGGACCCTGCTACCCACCCGGACCCAGAGTTCAGGCGACTTTACAGGATTTATGAGCGACGAGGGATTCATTTGGAACTATTTCAGATGCCCACGGATTTGGACGTGGCAGTCTTCCTCGCGCTCGGTGTGGCGGAAGACGAGCTGCAACAGCCAGCGGTGGTTGCGGGCCTAGGCGCCCATCCAGAGGCTGGGAAGGCGGCATGGAAGGCATTCCTGGAGGTCGGGCAAGTCCGTCCAGCTCTCAGGCGCCGGCTGCGAGCAGCCGAATTGCAGGAGCGAATGAATTGCCTTCTGGCCGATCCCAAACTCGTCAAGGACCTGGAGGATCATGTCCTGCTTTATTCGCATCCAGGCGCATTAAGCAAACTTGAGTTTCTCAGGAAAACTCCCGTCACCCGACAGGAATGGCCCATCGGCAAACCCCAACGCAATTTGCGCTGGCTGGTCGAGCATCTGGATGCCAAAGGGCATGAACTGATCTATTTTGATCTCACCACCTATGACATGAAGCGGCTCGGGCTTCATACAGCCCGGGCTATCATTCCCAATTTCCAGCCCATTGATTTCGGTTTCTATCAACTTAGACTGGGGGGCGAGCGGCTCTATCGGCTGCCATGGGAACTCGGCCTTCGCGCCCAGATTGCAACACCGAACATGTTGAATTCCGCTCCACACCCCATAGGTTGAACATATACTATGTTTCGCATGAAATATCCACTTAGTTGGACCTTTCACCGCAATAGCAGCAGCTGGCTGCCGAGTATTCTTGCCCCGATGGAAAACCAGCAGGAAACCGCGGCCTTCAAGGAAATGGTGGATTTGCCGGCAATCAAGTTGCCACCGCCCCAGGCGTTGCACCGGGAGCTAAGCGAGACCATCCGTGCGAGGTATTCGTGCCGCCGTTTTATCGATGCTGAAGTTCCGCTTAGCGCGCTCGCGACACTTTTGTATTGGAGCTATGGAAAATTGGGCATCGACTATCCAAATGGAACTGAAATGGTGCTCCGTCCTGTGCCCTCGGGCGGTGGCCTTTATCCGTTGGAGCTCTATGTTATTGCCCTGCGAATGGAGGGATTAGAGCCAGGAATCTACCACTACAACATATTGGGCCACTTTCTTGAAGCCCTGGCCCGGGCGAGGGTGCCAGATCAGGTGCTTTCGGAATTGTTCCTGCGCCAGCCCTATGTTGCGCAAAGCGCTTTCGTGCTGGTGCTGACGGCTGTGTTCGACCGCTCGCTTTGGAAGTATAGGGATCGCGGATATCGCTATTTGCTCATGGAGGCTGGGCACGTCGCGCAGAATGCCAACCTTGCTGCGACGGCGCTTGGCTTGGCTTCGCTTAATCTCGGCGGATTTATCGATGTCGACTTGATCACTTTGCTGAAACTCGAAGGTGATGAGGAAGCGCCGCTTTACGTACTGGCCGTTGGTCAGCCTGAAAATGCTATCTCAGAATTGAACCGCATTCCGGAGCAGCCGCTCTACACTTAGAAAACGGCATCTCAAACTGCGGTCATTGGTGCTTCCAATCAGGGGGGCGACATTCAGCGATCACGGGGTATTTTTTGAAGATCAAGCGAATCGGAGCACCACGTCATTGGAAGCGAAGACTCCGCGAGCTGAAGAGCCGAGCGCCTTCGGGGCCTGGGCTCGTTCATCTGGACGACCGGGGCCAATTCTCGGGATCCGGGGCATAGCCAGACCAGTTCCTCGANNACGCAGGAGACTGGCCAAAAGAAAGCCTCAACCGCGTCGTCGGGGAGCGCTTTGCCGATCACGGCGATCTGGAACGGAGATGTATATCGCATTTTGGGTCTTTCGGTTATACAATGAACCACTCGCCCGAAACACCGGGGAAAAACAATCCACACTTCGCATCGATGAGGCGCGCTTGACCGCGTCAAGAGCTCCCGGTCCGGCCGCGAAACCCTGGTGTTCGCCCTCCCTTCAGGGGGTGTCCTTTCTTCAGGCGGCAACCACGGNNAATACATGAAATCTTCGACGTTATTCAGCAAAGGAGCTCCTGGTCTTTCCATGGGCACAGTGGAGGTCGTCCCGGAGGACCGGCGCAAGGCAGCGCTTCTAAAGGCCGGTGCCTTACAGAATGCGATACTCAACAGTGCCAACTTCTCCAGCATCGCCACCGATGAGGAGGGCGTCATCCAGGTTTTCAATGTCGGCGCGGAGCGAATGCTGGGGTACTCGGCCGACGACGTCCTTAACCGGATTACTCCGGCTGATATCTCGGATCCGCTGGAACTGATCGTACGGGCCCAGGCATTGAGCTTGGAGTTTGGGACGCTGATAACGCCCGGCTTCGAAGCGTTGGTGTTCAAGGC
>PLKR01000637.1:6006-10473 GCA_003140655.1 Acidobacteriaceae bacterium
GCTATCTGCTGATCGGAACCGACAACAGTGCCCGAAAGAAAGCGGAAGAGGCGCTGCTCAAGGCCGGCGCGCTTCGGAACGCAATTTTTAATAGCGCCTACTTCTCCTGCATCGCCACCGACGACAAAGGGGTCATTCAGCTTTTCAACGTCGGCGCCGAGAAGATGTTGGGCTATGCCGCTTGCGACGTGATGAATAAGATCACTCCCGCGGCCATGCACGACCCAAAGGAGATAATTGCGCGCGCGAATGCGCTGAGCGTTGAATTTGGAACCCCGATAGCTCCTGGATTTGAAGCGCTGGTTTTCAAAGCTTCGCGCGGAATAGAGGACATCTACGAGCTGACCAAGGTCCGCAAGGACGGCAGCCGATTTCCCGCCATCGTTTCTGTTACGGCTCTGCGCGACGAGCGCGCCCGCGTAATCGGCTATTTGCTTATCGGGACTGACAACAGCGCGCGCAAACGGGCGGAAGAAGCACTGACGGCGGCCTCCGCGGCGCAGAGCGCAATCATACGGCAACTCAACGAAGATCTTGAGGAGCGTGTTAAGGAGCGAACGTCACAGCTCGAATCCGCCAACCACGAGTTGGAGGCGTTCTCCTATTCCGTTTCGCACGACCTGCGAACCCCCCTTCGCGCAATCGACGGGTTTTCTCAAGTCGTGCTCGACCGTTTCGGGCCGCAACTGCCGGATGACGGCCGGCGTTATCTCGGTACGATTCGAGCCGGAGCGCAAAAGATGGGCGCATTGATAGATGACCTGCTCACATTTGCGCGGCTCAACCGCCAGGCGCTAAGCAAACGGCCGTTCGACTCCGTCAAACTCGTCCGCGAGATTCTCGATGAGCTGGGATATCCGTGGCCGGAGCGCCACGTGCAGATTCGCTTCGGCGAACTGCCGCAAAGCATCGGTGATCGGGCGCTCCTAAAACAGGTATGGTTGAATCTCCTATCGAATGCCCTGAAGTACACGTGCAAGCGGGAAGATGCCGTGTTGGAGATCGGCTGCACCAAGGTTCGGGGAGCGGATGCATTCTTTGTCCGCGACAACGGCATTGGCTTCGATATGCGATTCGCTGACAAACTCTTCGGTGTATTCCAGCGTTTTCACCGAGCCGAAGATTTCGAGGGCACTGGAGTTGGCTTGGCAATCGTGCAGCGGATCATAAACCGCCACGGTGGCCGGGTCTGGGCGGAGGCTGCTGTCGGAAAAGGAGCCGTGTTTTATTTCACCCTATCGGAGGAACCCCAATCATGAATCCCACCTCTTCTGTAGATCTCCTGCTCGTCGAAGACAACCCGCAGGATCTGGAGCTAGCTCTGCTCGCGCTGCATAAAGCCAGTCCTTCCCTTAAGATTCACGTTGCGCGCGACGGCTCTGAAGCCCTCGATTTTCTCTTCTGTGAAGGTTCGTTCGCCGACCGCCTGATCTCCGAAACGCCCAGGGTGATTCTGCTAGACCTCAAGCTGCCGAAAATTGATGGTCTCGATGTCCTTAGACGCATCAAGAAGGATGCCCGAACCTCCTCAATACCTGTCGTGGTGCTCACCTCTTCGAGCGAGCAGCGAGACCTGGTTGAAAGTTACAAGCTTGGCGTGAACAGCTATATCGTGAAGCCGGTGAATTTTGAGCGCTACACTCAGGCCGTTCGTGACCTGGGAATGTATTGGATGCTCCTCAACCAGCCTTTGAACGTGGGCAGCTAGGCCTCCAAATGAGACGGCCGCTGAAGATCCTGATCGCCGAGGACAACCCGAACGACGCCGAACTGGCGATCGCAGAGCTGCGGCGCGCAGGATTTGAACCGGATTGGGCGCGTGTCGACACGGAGGCTTCCTTTCTCGAGAAGCTCAATGGCGAATTGGATATTGTGCTTTCGGATTTCCAGATGCCGGAATTCAACGGGTTAAGGGCGCTCGAGCTATTGAAGCAGAGCGGCTTGGAGGTGCCCTTCATCCTCATTTCCGGGACCATTGGAGAGGAAACGGCCGTCAAGGCGATGAAACAAGGCGCCACCGATTATCTCTTGAAAGATCGCCTGGGCAGGTTGGGCACCTCGGTGACCCATGCACTTGCGGAGAACAGCATCTACCGCGAGCGGTTGCGAGCGGCTGAGGCCCTCCGAATTGCGGACGCACAGCTGGGCCAGCTTCTAGAGCACAGCCCCGCCGTTCTCTACATGCTACGGTTGGTGAATGCGAAGCCTATTCCACAGCTTGTCAGCGACAATATAACCAACATGTTGGGCTTCACGGTCGCTGAAGCGCTGAGACCAGAGTGGTGGGCTGAGCAACTGCATCCGGATGACAGTGAACGCGCAACGGAAAGCCTCGCCGAAACTCTCATTCTGGGAAATAGCCTTACGGAATACAGAGTCCGGCACAAGGACGGGCATTACTGCTGGGTGGATGACGCAAGAAGGTTGATTCGCGACGCTGATGGGAAGCCGATTGAGTTTATCGGCGTCTGGACTGACATCACGGAGCGTAAGCGTGCCGAAGAAACCATTCGCGACATGTCTGGGCATGCTGTGCGAGATCGCCGCAAATTGGTGCGTATTGAATTGGGAATTCTCATTGCAGCGACCGCGGCGGTGTTCGTTATGTCGGCCCAGTTCAGTTGGTTTGAGGGCATGACAAGATGGTTTCTCGCGCACGACGCCACTCAGCTCGATGATGTGAGTCTCGCGGTATTCTTCGTCTCGATTGGATTGTCAGTGTTCGCATTCCGCCGGTGGCGCGAAACCGAGACAGCCCTGACGGGCCAACAACAGGTCCAAGCGGCTATGGGTCTGCTTCACGATGAGTTGGATCGTCGGGTTAGGCAAAGAACGACAGAACTAAAATGTTCCAACCAGGCGCTCGTGACCGAGATAGCTGGACATAAGCAGACGGAAACAGGTCTGAAGGAGTCGAATAGACGGTTCCACGAAATGCTGGAGAACGTCGACCTGATCGCCGTTACCCTCGACTTGAACGGCATCGTCACGTTTTGCAACGACTACCTCCTGGCCCTTACAGGTTGGAAGCGGGAAGAGGTGATCGGTGCCGACTGGTTCACCAAATTCCTTCCGGAGCCTCACGATGCTGTGAGGAAATCATACTTCTTGGCGATCGCATCTGGAAAAATCCCTTCGCATCACGAAAATCCGATAAAGACGCGATCGGGGGAATTACGGGACATCACTTGGAACAATACGATCCTTCGCGATTCGGAGGGAAAGTTCATAGGCTCTGCAAGCATCGGAGAGGATGTGACGAAGAGGAATAGAGCTGAAAGAACACTGCAGGAGAGCGAGGAGCGCTTCCGGCAACTGGCCGAGAATATTCATGAGGCATTCTGGATTACGGACATTGAGAAGCATGAAGTGATCTACATCAGTCCGGCCTACGAGGTCATTTGGGGTCGCACATGCGCCAGCCTATACGAGGCGCCTGAAACATGGCTTGAGACGATGCGGCCGGAAGATCGTGATCGCATGGAGCTGGTCGCCCGAGAAAAGCAGAGCAAAGGCGGTTACGACGAGGAATACCGGATCATTCGGCCGGATGGTGCCGAGAGATGGATTCGCGACAGGGCTTTCCCGGTGCGTGATTCGAGCGGCACCGTTACCCGCTGCGTCGGAGTTGCCGAAGACATCACGGAGAGCAAGAAATTGCAGGAGCAGTTCTTTCGCGCCCAGCGTATGGAAGCGGTCGGCACGCTTTCTGGCGGGATCGCCCACGACCTGAACAACATCCTCGCCCCGATTCTCATGGCTCCGGCAATGCTCAGGGAGTACGCAAGGAGCGACCATGAGCGGCGGCTTCTCGATTTGATCGAGCAGTCGGCGCAGCGCGGAGCACATGTGGTGCGCCAGTTGCTAACGTTTAGCCGAGGCTCCGGGGGCGAGCGTGTCGGCGTCGAGATGCGGTCATTGTTCGACGAAATGATCGGGATAATGCGCGAGACCTTCCCACGTGAAATTGTCATAAAGGAGACGGTATCCGAGGACTTATGCGTTGTTTTGGGCGATCCGACACAGCTTCACCAGGTGATCATGAATCTGTGCGTCAACGCCCGCGACGCGATGCCAGGCGGCGGGACGCTCTCGCTCGAGGCCAGAAACGTCGAATTGAGGGCGGCGGATGTCTTGGCATACCCGCCAGCAAAGCCGGGGCTTCACATCGCCGTCAGCATAAAGGACACCGGCGAGGGCATTGCGCCGGCGAACCTCGAGAGGATATTCGACCCGTTCTTCACCACCAAGGCGCCAACGAAGGGTACGGGACTTGGACTATCGACCGTGCTGGGCATCATTCGGAGTCACCACGGATTCATAACCGTGACCAGCAAGCTCGGCCGCGGCACAATGTTTACAGTATATCTGCCGGCCGCTGTGGAAGCCATCGACATCCCTGACGAGCCGGCTGCCGACGCTCCGCCTCGCGGTCATGGGGAACTCATTCTGGTGGTCGATGACGAG
>PLKR01000114.1:0-1854 GCA_003140655.1 Acidobacteriaceae bacterium
ATCCGCGGAAGAACGCGCTGCTGAAGGATGGGAACAAGAGTGATCGCATCGATGCCCGCAAGCTGGCGGAGTTGTTACGCGGCAACCAGCTCAAACCGGTCTACCATGGCGAGACGGGCGTGCGGATGTTGCGGGAACTATCCTGAAGTTATCTGACCATCGTCAAAGACCTGTCGCGGGTGATGAATCGTCTGAAAGCACCTTAGCCCGAAAGATCGCGGCCATTGCTCTGACACTTTGGAGTCAGACGCGCCATCTCGGGCTTCATTCCCTTCGCCAGCAATGCCAAATAGAAGTCGCGTAACGGACCCACACCACAGCTGGCTCGGGTCGCGGCTCCCTTGAAGATCGCTTTCATCTCATGGTTGTGATTCTGATTCAGACCCCGAATCTGCTGCAGTTTCTTCGAGCGTTGCAGTTGTCCCTGCACATAGCGGTATTGCGCACTGTCGCGGGTCTCAATGCCCAGCCCACTATAGGTCCAGAGTTGCCGTTTGCTTCGGAACCGGTGCGGCGTCTGCATCAACGCGATCCAGCGCGCAGCCCGAATCGGACCGATGCAGGGAATCTGACGCAACAGTTTCGAGGCTTTATGTTTCCGGCTCTCCGTCAATAACTCCGGCCGCAGGGTTCGCCGTAAGGCCTGCAATCCATCCAACCGCTGGTAGAACAACTCGGCTCGACGGCGTACGCCGGCATGCTCGATCTTCTGTAGCCACTCGTCCCGATACCGCGGAGCATAGACCTGGGTACCCGCACAAGGGATGCTCCAGCCGCGATACAGAGCTTTGATCCGATTCATCACCCGGTTCAGATCCTGGCTGATGGTCTGATAACTGCGCCCCAACTCGCGCAGCGTCCGCAGTCCATTTCTCCGTGATAAACCGGGCGCAGCATTCCCGTGCGCAATAAGTCGGCCAGCTTGCGTGCATCGATCTTGTCGCTCTTGTTGCCTTCCTTTAATAAGGCATTGCGCCGCGGATCGCAGACCAGCACTTGCGCTACCTGGGGTTGCAGCAGATCGTACAGCCAAGCCGCCCAAGTCCCTTCCTCCCAGGTCACATGCAGTTCGCCCCGCAGACCGTGGATAAACTGCAGAATGCTGCTGGCTTTGGTCTCCACCATCGACTCCATCACCAACTTGCCACTGCCGTTCAGCACGGCAATCACGATCGCTTCCTTGTGCACGTCCATGCCTATATACTTAATGTCGCGACCCATGCAGTTGCCTCCTTGGGGGAAAGAACATCGCGCTCAACGGAGTCTTTCCCTCAAGGTAAAGTGCCATTCTTTAGCTGATTTGCCTATCTGTCCCTTCCACCCTGCGGCGTCGCATCGCGCACACAAGCCGCTCTCTCATAATGCATTGACGCGACAATGAGTGTAACGGCGATATCACGTCAACCCTCGTCATCGCCGACAATACAGAATTGCGCAGCATGAGTCGCAGCGCGGCGTTTCGTGAGTAATCCCGGCCACACAAAATTAGGCAACTACCTACCGCCTCCACCCCCTGCTCGAAGGGTGTACACCTAATGCCCAAGTTCCTGACAGACAGAAGGACTACAGTGAAGACGTGGGATATCTCACACTCAAACCACTACTACCCGAATAGTCTCAAGAGATTCGACGACTGCGGCGGAAGCAATCTTTGGGGTTGGATAAGGAAATGGCAGAGCGCAAGCGGTTCGATGGACCGATCGAGGCTACACTCCGGCGCAGGGTCACCGGCGGTTTAGTCGTGGCTGTGCTTCTAACCGTCTTCTTAAGTTTTTGGTCATGGCACGGTGCCCGGCGCGCGGAGCAGGATGCCTATTGGGTATCCCACACCTATGAGGTGATGGCGACGATCCA
>PLKR01000114.1:1865-3138 GCA_003140655.1 Acidobacteriaceae bacterium
TGAGTCAGCAGCGGCGACTGGATGTGCTAGAGCCGCGGGTGCGCACGGCGCTCGAATTCGCCGAGAGCATCATCGCCAAGCGCCGGAAACTGGGAGCCTATCCGGGTGGTAGCGACGCGCTGGAAATCGAGAGGCTCGTCGTTGCAGTTCGCGCAACAACCCAAGACATGCACGCTGAGGAAACACGGTTGTTGAGCCAGCGCTCTCAAAGAGCAGCAGCCGGACAGCGGTCGACGAGGATCATCGCCGTTGCAGGTCTTTTTCTCGAGATAGGCTTGTGGTCGCTCGCTTTTCTCGTCGTCATCCGCGAGATCGCGGTCAGCGCATGCGCAAGATCTCAACTCAACAACCTGAACACCGAATTGGAACAGCGAGTGAAAGAGCGCACGGCGTCTCTCGCTCGCCGGGCTGAGGAACTGGCCAGCTCCCAGGTAGCACTAGAAACGCAGACACTCATGCTGCAGTCCGTACTGGACGGCATGGGCGAGGGACTGATCGCAGCCGACCGGGAAGGCCATTTTCTGATCTGGAACGATTCTGCAAAGAAGCTGATGGGCCGTGATGCATCCGATTTGCCCACCGAGCAGTGGACCCCTCATTACAAGGTCTTTCTGCCCGATGGAATCACACCTTGTCCGCCGGATCGCCTTCCATTGGTACGGGCCTTACACGGGGAATCGGTGCAAGTGGAACTGATGGTCGAGCACCCTGATCGTGCCAACAGGGTCTGTCTCGAAGTTACAGCGCGGCCCTTGAAGGACAATCAGGGCAACTTGCGTGGCGGCGTCGCCGTGCTCCGCGACATCACCGAACGCAAAAATGCGGAACGGGAAATCCAAGCGCTCAATCAGACCCTGGAGACGCGGGTGATCGAGCGCACCGCCGAACTGAAAGTCGCCAACAAGGAACTGGAAGCCTTCACCTACTCGGTGTCGCACGATTTGCGAGCGCCAATACGTCACATAAGCGGGTTCGCCAAGATACTCGTAGAGAAATTTCGCTCCTCTCTGCCCGCCGAAGCGCATGAGCACCTGCAACTCATCGTGCAGGCGGCCCACAGAATGGGCCAAATGGTGGACGAAATGTTGAAACTGGCGCGCCTGGGTAGGCAGGGGCTGACGGTTAAGGTCACGGGATTGAGTTCGTTGGTGGAGGACGTCATAACCCTGCTAGCGCCGGAAACCGAAGGTCGCCAGGTGGAATGGAAGATCGGCCAGCTGCCGTTTGTAGAATGCGATCCCATCTTAATGCCGCAGGTCTTTCAAAACCTGAT
>PLKR01000201.1:0-2120 GCA_003140655.1 Acidobacteriaceae bacterium
GCCGCAGCCCTGTCGTTCATGTGGCACATCAGCCCCAAGCTGACGTTCTACGCGTTTCTGCCGCTGCCCGTGGTCAGCGTGGTCATTCAATACTTCGGGCGGCGCATTCATGAGCGCTTCGAAAGAATTCAGGCGATGTTCTCCGACATTTCGGCGCGAGCGCAGGAAAATTTCTCGGGAGCCCGTGTGATCCGCGCCTACGTGCAGGAAGAAGCGGAGATCGCATCCTTCGAAACGGCCAACCAGGAATACATTGCGCGCAGCCTGAAACTGGTGCGGCTCATGGGCATGCTCTGGCCCACGCTGGAACTCATGCTGGGCCTGGCGGTCGTAATTGTACTGTGGATCGGCGGAGGCGAGGTGTTGGCGGGCCGCATGGAGATCGGCGGCTTCGCCGCCTTCAACATCTACATGCTGCAGTTGACGTTTCCCGTAATCGCGCTGGGCTGGGTGGTCAACATTTTCCAGCGGGGCACAGCGTCGCTCGTCCGCTTGAACGAGATTTTGCAGGAGCAACCCGAGATCAAGGATGAGGCTGAGCCGCGCGATCTGCAGGTGAAGGGCGAAATCGAATTCCGCGGGTTGAACTTTGCCTATGGCGGCAAGCCTGTGCTGCACAACCTGAACCTGCGGATCCCCGCGGGCAGCAGCATGGCGATCGTGGGTCCGACGGGCTCGGGAAAAACCACGCTGGTCAATCTGATTCCGCGCATTTACGACGCGGCGCCAGGGATGGTTCTGGTCGATGGCCGGCCGATCCGGGAGTTTTCCCTGGCATCGCTCCGCAAGAATCTTGGGTTTGTGCCGCAGGAAACATTTCTGTTCAGCGACCGAATCCGGGAAAACATTGCCCTGGGCGTCGAATCGGCTACCGATCAGGAGATTCACCAGGCGGCCGAAGCCGCCAATATCTCCTCCGATATCGAGAGCTTTCCCGAGCAGTATCGAACCATGGTGGGCGAGCGCGGCATCACGCTTTCTGGAGGCCAGAAGCAGCGCACCGCGATTGCGCGCGCGTTGATTCGCAACCCGCGCATCCTCATTCTCGATGACGCTCTCTCCAGCGTCGACACGCACACCGAAGATAAAATCCTGAATCACCTGCGCGAGGTGATGCAGGGCCGCACCACTATCTTCATCTCCCACCGCGTTTCCACGGTGCGCAATGCCGACCGCATCGCCGTGCTGCACGACGGACGCATCGTCGAAGCGGGCACCCACGACGAATTGCTCGCCTTGAACGGCTACTACAGCGACCTGTATAACAAGCAATTGCTGGAAGAAGAACTGGCCGAGGTTTGAAGGCTGGCGAACGCGCCGCAACCCAGCAAACCCTTGCCATGCAGCGAGTCGACGCACCTGAGATTCTCGATTCCGACGCTTGCTCTCCTGCCGACGTAGAGACTACGCTACGGGATCTCGGCAGGGTGAACCGCTGGTTCGGCGGAGTTGCCACCACGCTGAAGATGGTGGAAGGTGCGGCTCAGGCTTTCGGTGTAAGACATTTTTCCCTGTTGGAAGTGGCGGCCGGGTCGGGGGAAGTCCCGCAGATGGTCCAGCAAAGGCTGGCGCGGCGTGGCATCACGCTCGACGTGACGCTGCTGGACCGGGCATGGTCTCATCTTCTTTCAGGAAACCGCGTGGGGGAAAATCGCGGAGGCGAAGAACGAATCCCAAAAAACCATAGCGTTGTCGCCGATGCGCTCTCCCTGCCTTTCGGCGATGGCGCTTTCGATCTTGTGAGTTGCAACCTTTTTGTGCATCACCTAAACGTGCAGCAACTGGCGCAGTTCGTGCGCGAGGGTCTGCGGGTGAGCCGGCGAGCGGTGCTGATCAACGACCTGGTTCGGCATCCCTTGCATCTGGCATTGGCGTATGCCGGCTACCCCATCATGCGCAGCCGTGTGGCTTGGCTGGACGGGCTGACTTCGGTGCGCCGGGCCTATGTTCCGGACGAAATTCGAAGCATGCTCGCGTCTGCTTTTCCTCAGGCAGCAGCGCAGGTTGAGATCTCGCGTAACTATCTTTTCCGCATGGGAGTGATTGTGTGGAAAGGTCCAGTCGAGAAAACGCGGGCCACCTAGAAGCTACCTCATAAATCGCTTTGGGAAGGGCACGGC
>PLKR01000201.1:2182-3795 GCA_003140655.1 Acidobacteriaceae bacterium
CGGTTGTTGAACACGCGCTGCAACTGGAAACCATCCGATGTGGCGGTGTGTGCAGTTCCTGTGGGAACGCGATGCGCGTCCCGGCGCAGCACGATCTTTTTCATCTCAAGAGTGTCGGAGCCGACGATGTGGAAGCGGTGACAGGGCGAGTCCGGTCCGGCATCACGGGTATGGAAGAACGCCAGCAGCATGCCTCCGGGTTTCAGCACCGACCACAGGCGCCCGACCACCGGTTTCACTAGGCTCTCATCGAGATAATCCGGCAGATTCCAGCACAGGACGACGTCGAAGTGAGCGGCCGGATAGACCAGGTTATCGGCGAGAAACTTGCGGCTGTCGAGAGCAGCAACCCCTTTCTCGTCTGTAATAAGAAGTTCGGGATCGGTGGAGGCGGTGAGCAGGTCTTCACTGTAGATTCTGTGGCCGTGTTCAGTGAAGTGGCGGATGTTGGTAGCGGAGGTCGATCCCAGATCCAGAACGCACAGGCCTTCCGCCGTCTTCCAGGTGCGAGACAACTCTCCCAGGCCGCTGGAGCGGCGGGTCAGTTTCTCTGCGCCCTGCGCCGGGATGGTTTCCGCTCCGGATGAACCGCGAAAAAGTTTCATGAAATTCTGTGAGACTGACGACATCCTGACTTCGTAACTCCTCAGCCAATTCCGCTCGGCGAGTGTGCTGAGTGCTCCCCTAACGACCTGGTCAAAACCGTATCGCGGCCGAAGTATTACTCACTTCACATACTCACTTCAGATACTCACTTCACATCGGCCCGATGAATATCAACCTTGCCCTTCAAATAAGCGCCTTCTTCGATCGAAATGCGCTGGGTGGTGATATCCCCGGTGACAATTGCAGATTTACGCAGTTCGACGCGATCGCTGGCCTGAATGTTGCCCTCAAGCTTGCCTTGCACCACCACGCCTTTGGCCTCGACGCTGCCTTTGACTTGGCCGTTGGGGCCAACCGTCAAGCTGTTGCCCTTGAGAGCGATGCTGCCCTCCACCTGGCCGTCCAGATACAGATCTTCGCTGCCGGAAAGTTCGCCCTTGATGAAGACCGACTTGCCGATTTGTGCCAACCCACTTGCCAAGCCACTGGCGGGTGCGCTCATTGGACGCTCTCCTGGTACAAATAATCAGTACAACCTGATCAGTGCAACGGGAATCCGTGACGGCTTGCTCCCAAATCACAACTCATCAGGCAATACCGGAAGGCCGCTCACTGCAACGACTATACGCAAGGCACGCAGGCCCCGGCAAGTTCTACGAACGGACCCCGAAGCCCAATTGTTACACTAGGAGTGTGCCGGATAGAACGAGACAGGCAGAGTTGAGTCGTACCGCCACCGCTGTTTTGCTGGGTACCCTGCTCGCGGGGATGAGCGCGAGTTCCCTGGATGCCGGCTCGAGGTCGGGTTCTGCGCAGGATTCGGCTTCTCCCATCGAACTGGTGCGGGCTGCGGTTGCAAACGCGGTCGCAGCCGCCAACGACGATTCGACGAAACACATGTTCCGCTCCCGCAAGCAGACCCCACAGGGCTCCCAGACCAGGCTCTATGTGGAAACGCGCGAGGCCATCGCTGGCATCACGATCGCCTACAACGACAAGCCACTCGG
>PLKR01000180.1 GCA_003140655.1 Acidobacteriaceae bacterium
GCACGGCGCTCTCGCGATTGGCGGGATGACCGCGCTCTATCCCAGCCGGACGGACGCCGAACTGAACGAGCGCGCTCTGAAGGTCCTCAAGCAAGACAAGAAAAACGAAGCCGACTGCGGGATGGATGGAGCCTGGACTGGTCACCCCGACCAAAACGAAANNTCGCCCAGTTCCCGTTTCCCAATCAGATTGCGAAGGGGCCCAAGCTGCCGAACGCCCATCCCGACCTGCGGCCAATCCCGAAGGGCATGGGCGCAACCACCCTTGCCGGAACGCGAGCGGCGGTGCGCACCGTGATTCGCTATCGGAACGGAGTGCTCAACGGAAAAGNNGCCAGCCTGCTCGATGGCTACATGGAAGACCTGGCCACCGACCGCATCTACCGTCTAATGATCGCGCAGCGCGTGCGGCATAAAGTGAAAGTAACGGGCGACGATGGCAAACCCATCGAACACAGTTCCGCCTCGATAACGCGTTTGTTCGACGAGGAACTGGCCAAGCTTCAACAGAACCCCCCCGCAGAGATAGATCAGAAAGCGGCGGCGACACTCCCCGAAGCGCGCCGCATTGCGGAACAGATGATTGTGCAGGGNNGATGCTCATGTGGGTTCAGCACAATGTTCCAATTGGAACATTAGCGCCGTTGCGCCTCCATCTCGTAATATCTAAACATCTCTAAAGAGGAACCAGGACTATGAGCGCTATCGAACAGCCCACCGCACTTCAATTCCCTGCCCTCGAACCACCGCGCCGTTACCTTTTCGGTCCCGGACCCAGCATGGTTCACCCGCGGGTCTATGAGGCGCTGTCGAAGCTGATCGTTGGTCACCTCGATCCCTACTTCATCCAGGTAATGGCGGACGTTCAGCAACTGCTCAAGACTGCTTACGGAACAACAGACGGTGCCACGCTGGTGATTTCCGGCACCGGCAGCGCGGGTATGGAAGCTGCCGTTGCTAACTTCGTGGAGCCCGGCGTCAAGCTCGCGGTGTTCGCCAATGGATATTTTTCCGACCGGCTCACCGAGATGGCCAAGCGCAACGGCGCGAACGTCGTACGCTTTGAGAAGCTTTGGGGTGAGACGTTCACGGATGCTGAAGCCAGAGACTTCATCGGTCGCGAGAAGCCCAAGGTTGTGGCGTATGTTCATGCCGAAACATCGACGGGAGCATTGCAATCGGGTCAGGCGATCTGCGCCGCGGCTCACGATGCCGGCGCCCTGGTAATCGCGGATTGTGTCACCTCGCTCGGCGGGGTGCCCGTGGAGTTCGACCAAACCGGTATCGACATCGCATACAGTTGCACGCAAAAAGGATTGAGCTGTCCGCCGGGTTTATCTCCGATGGCTATGTCTCCGCGTGCGATGGAGTTCCTGCGCGCTCGCACTACGCCGTCACGCAGTTGGTATCTGGACCTCAAGCTGATTCACGACTACTCCACGGTGTCGCACCGCTATCATCACACCGCGCCGATTTCAATGTTCTACGCCTTGCGCGAGGCGCTCCTGGTCATCGCTGAGGAAGGAATCGAGAACCGGTGGGAGCGGCACCGCCGCTGCCATAAGTCTTTTGTCAAAGGCGTCGAAGCCATGGGCCTGCGCATGCACGTTCCCGAAAGATTTCGGATTGCGACCCTGAATACGGTGTGCGTGCCCGAAGGTGTGGACGAGGCCAAAGTGCGCAAGCGCCTGTTGGANNGGTCCGGGCATTGAGATCGCCGGCGGTTTCGGGCCTCTCGCGGGCAAAGTCTTTCGCATCGGCGTGATGGGCCCGTTGGCCACCGAAGACAACGTGCAGTTTTTCCTGAAGGAGTTCGAAAAGGCCCTGACCGCGCGAGGCTAATGAATCTCCTCCGTGCGCATAGCGACAAGCTGAACTAGCCCGGCAAGCGCTGCCCGCGAGTCTCGACTGCGAATGGAATCANNTTCCCACCAGAAAAGTAATTCCCGCACCGCCGAATCGCGCGAAGGAAGTGGAAAAAGCGAAGGCGCTGGCGCGGCACTCCGTGGGATACTGCTCGGGCAGCCATAGAGTGTAGACGGCAAAATTGGCGCCGCCCAACCCCAGGAAAAACAAGCAGACGAAGAACCACGGCAGACCGCTCGCTCCCAGGTAGAAGACCTTGCCGAACGTGAGCGCGATGAACACCATCATCAGAGTAAAGAAAACGGCGAGGGCTCCGCGTCGGCCCGTCGCTTCCGCCAGCCATGGCATCGCCAGGCAGCCAAGAATTGTAGCGAACGCGACCAGCATGATTCCCCACGAGGCCAGTTGCGCGGCTTGCGGACCGACGCGGCCGCCCGCTTCGGCGAGCGCGGTGATCGCCGCGGGAACGTACACGGTTCCCGCCCACAGGCCGCAGATAGAAGCCAGCATCAGCAAGGCATTCAGAACGGTGCGGCGGCGCCAGGCTCGGGAAAATAGCGTAGCGAACGGACGCCAGACCGCCCACGACCGGATCACATTTTCTTTCCTCGTCCAGGCAGCGGGCTCGGCAACTCCGTGTCGAAGCCAGGCCAGCAATAGTGCCGGCACGCCACCGACAATAAACATGGCGCGCCAGCCATAGTGGCTGCCAATGCTGTAGTTCGCCAGCGCGGCGAGAAATATGCCGACGTAATATCCCGTGTGCATGTAACCCGCACCCATGCGGCGGCGATGCTCCGGCCACTCCTCGGCAACGAACGTCCCACCCATAGCCCATTCGCCGCCAATGCCCACGCCCGCAAGCAGGCGCAGAATCGCGAGTTGCCAGACGCTGGTGACGAACGCACTCAGAAAGGTGAACACCGAATACCATGCGATGGTCAGCATGAGGGTGCGCACGCGTCCGAACTTGTCTCCAATTGGACCCCACAAGAACGCCAGTCCCCAGCCGATTAGAAACAGGGCGAACAGCAATCCCCCGTACCACCCGATGTTGGCTTTGGTCGCCGCAATGCCTGAGCGCGGCAGCAGTTCGCGCAACGAGGGCACGAGGACGAGGGCATAAACAAAGGAATCCATGCCGTCCAGCGTCCACCCACCCCACGAAGCCCAGAAGCCGCGGATTTGGTTGCGGGTGAGAGCGGAAGACACGATCGGAGTTGGAGGATCCACTTCGTTCGCAATGGAGCGCGCCATGACAGTGGGGAACTATATCAAAAAGAGGCCGGGCTGCAAGAAAAAGCGGGGGGGAAATTGGGACAGCCTTGGTACTGAAGGGAACGTGCGGGCGAGATCCGCATGCCCCACCCGAGGCTGTGGAATTTTCCATGAAAATAAATTTTGGCCGAAATCGCCGAAACCGGACCGGCTCGGTGGACCAGCCGGATTTAGGATCAAATTTATTTTCGTCGATCTGGCTGAAACCCTTGTCCAGAGCGGGTTTCGCAAAAGCGGCCTTCGTAAAATCCGTTTTTCAAAGAACTTAGATATCAAAATCTTGAGAACAAACAGCTTAGCGGGGCGGTTCCGCGCTGGGCGGACCGTCACTGCCTCGACCATGATCGCGCAAGTTTGGCGGCGTGCACAAGGTCAGATGTCACAAGGGGGTGTGGAAAAGGGACAAGCCAGCTTGGTCCACTCGGGCGTCACGAACTACGGTTTTTGCGGTAGGGCGTCTGGGCGAGGTGACGTGAGCGATAAAATCGACCCATCGCCAAGTCAAAAATATAGAACACGTCGGGGCCCGTCAGCGGACGCCCGAGTTCCCGTTCCCGAATCTCCACCTGAAAGAGAAACTTGGCCCGCAGCTCTGCGACAATTTCGTCGCCACGCTCGTCGCGCAGAGATCTTGCGACCGCTTGCAGGTAGCCCATGCACGCGTCGAGCGTCATTGTTCTGCGTATGTCCATGGATCACCACGAAAGAGAATGCCCCATTGCACTTCTTGCAAGAGCCTGGGCGGAAGGGGTCCCTGGAAAGATCAAAACCGGCGGGCTCTTCGTATGCTCAGGGTAGGTGCTGGCGTTACTTTGCCGCTTGCAGACGCTCTTCGAGAGATTTCACTTCCGCGTTCAATCCCTCGGGGAGATGGTTGCCGAAGCGGGCAAAGTGCTCTTTGATCGACGGCACCTCAGCCAGCCATCCATCGATATCGACGCTTAGCAATTCGTCCACTTGAGCGGTCTTGATTTCCATCCCCGCGGTGTCGAGATCGGCCGCCTCGGGAATTCTTCCGATCGGAGTTTCCTTGGCGCGCACCTTTCCGTCGCAGCGCTCAAAGATCCATTTCAATACGCGGCTGTTTTCGCCGTATCCAGGCCACAGGAATTCACCATTCTTATTCTGGCGAAACCAGTTGACATAGAAAATCTTCGGCAGCTTTGCAGCGCTGGAGTGCGTTCCCATCTTGAGCCAGTGCGCAAAATAGTCGCCCATGTGGTAGCCGCAGAACGGAAGCATGGCCATGGGATCGCGGCGTAGCTGCCCGACTTTTCCGGCCATCGCGGCGGTGGTCTCGCTGCTTACAGTTGCTCCCAGAAAAGTGCCATGTCGCCAATTGAAGGCTTCGGTGACCAGGGGAACAATTCCCGCGCGCCTTCCACCGAACAGGATGGCATCGATCGGCACGCCCTTCGGATCCTCCCACTCGGGTGCAATCACGGGACATTGCCTTGCGGGAGCCGTGAACCGCGCATTCGGGTGCGCCGCCTTCCGTCCCGAGTTCGGAGTCCACGAGCGGCGCAGCCAGTCGATCAATTTAGCGGGCTTCTCTGCGGTCATTCCTTCCCACCAGACGTCGCCCTCGAGCGTCATCGCGCAATTAGTGAAGATGGAGTTCCTGGTTATGCTGAGCATGGCGTTGGCGTTCGACTTCATGCTTGTGCCTGGCGCAACGCCGAAGAAGCCATACTCCGGATTGATGGCGTAAAGCCGGCCATCCGCGCCGAATTTCATCCACGCGATGTCATCGCCGATGGTCTCGACCTTCCACCCGGGGAGCGTCGGGATCATCATCGACAAGTTCGTCTTGCCGCAAGCGGAAGGAAAAGCGCCGGTCATGTACTTGACTTGTCCGGATGGGCTGATTAGCTTCAGGATCAGCATGTGCTCAGCCATCCAACCCTCGTCGCGCGCCTGCACCGAGGCGATACGCAACGCATGACACTTCTTCCCCAGCAGCGCGTTGCCGCCGTAACCGGAACCATAGGACCAGATCTCTCGCGTTTCCGGAAAATGGCAGATGTATTTTTGCTGCGCATTGCAACTCCAGTTCGCATCCGGCTGGTTGGGGCCGAGCGGCGCGCCGACCGAGTGCAATCCGCGCACAAACTCGCCATCTTCGCCGAGAACCTCAAGCACATGGCTGCCCACGCGCGACATGATGTGCATACTGACCACGACGTATGCCGAGTCGGTGATCTCCACCCCAATCTTTGAAATTGGCGAGCCGATCGGACCCATGCTGTAGGGCACAACGTACATGGTGCGCCCAACCATGGAGTTCGCGAACAGTTCCGCCAGCTTCTGCTTCATCTTCGCCGGATCTTCCCAGTTGTTGGTGGGGCCCGCCTCTTCCCTGGTTCGGGAGCAGATGAAAGTCTGGTCCTCCACGCGGGCCACGTCAGCGGGATCCGACCGGACCAGCACGCTGTTCGGCCGCTTCGCCGAATCCAGCGGGATCGCGGTGCCGGTGAGGACCAGCAGCCGCAGCATCGCCTGGTATTCCTCCGGAGAGCCATCGCACCAATGAACGCGGTCAGGTTTGCACATCTGAGCCACTTCTTCGACCCAGCGCCCCAGTTTGGCGTGCCTGGGGCTACTTGCGGCTGCGTCAACTTCTATCGTGGTGGTGGCCATGCTAAAGGTCTCCCGGTCCGCGAATAAATATTCATCTTCTGGCTCTTTCGCTCTATCGCTCTTTACGCTCTACGCGATCGCGAATTTGGTGGAACTGGTCGGGCTCGAACCGACGGTCTCGTCGTTGCGAACGACGGCGTCCTCCAAATTATCTCATTGACTTGCGTGCACTTGCCAGCCGAGTACGGTCCATTACGGTCCAATTCAAACAACCGGCTCGCCTGGAGTATAGCTTGTGCTGCAGGGGGCGCACTCCCAGGTGTCGCGCCGCTTACTACTGACACTGCCGGTGCCTTACGATGAAACGGAATCACATTCTCGGTTCCGGTCGCTTCCAAAGCCTCAGTCGAATGGTTGGCATAGTTAACCGGGTGCGCAAAGCGACTACTGCAGCAGCCATGTTGAACTGCGCGTCAACCAGGGCATTCGGTCCATCAGGAGTTAGAGTCTTAGGACCCTACCCGCGCAATCGCAGGATTGACAAGGCTTTTGGACTGTTATAGAGTGGCGCCGCGACTTCACCCGGTTCCCACAGGTCCGATATCAACAGAGGAGAATCTCTATGGCCTTTGCAAGAAATGGAAAACGCAAATCAAGCTGGTTTGCGATTGCGGCTGTGTTGGTGATGGTAGTCAGCGGCGTCCTCCT
>PLKR01000259.1:0-10077 GCA_003140655.1 Acidobacteriaceae bacterium
CGCGTGATCGACCGGGCCGTAGCCCGCATTCAGCGATTGCGGGGCAGGATTGGCATGGTGGCTGATCGACCGCAAGCCGATCGACCGCAACAGGATCGACTACAACTGGATTCACCACAAAAAGACGCGCTGCAGAGAGTGCAGTTCGATTTTGCGGAGGCTTATGGTAGGGCTGAGGAAGCCTCGTTCATGCCGTACGCGATTCGCCAGCTTGGCGACATGCGGCGATCCTCCGTGCCTATTGTCGACGTTCATTTTCGCGAGGTCTTGCCCTGTGAGGTTCTGGAAATCGTCCCAGCGCGGGAGAAGAAGCCCAAGGCTTTGGAGACCGGCGCAAAGACCGGCTGAAACGGTTTCTTTGCTTTCAATTCCTAACTCTATTACTCCTTGTTTTTTGGCCGCTCGTACGCCTTTTGCAAATACTTGCGCGCTTCCTCAAGCGCGGCGAAGGTATCGTCGTTGGTCTGGATGGCTTGCCGGTATTCGTTGATGGCGCGCTCGCGCTGGCCCGTGACGTCGAAGATCTTGCCTAGCTGGATATGGCTCCAGACTTCGGTCCAGCGAGGCTCTCCGTTGCCGTTGATGGCAGCGCGGTAGGAGTTGGCCGCGGACTGGTAGTTTCTCTGGAGGAAGAAGATTTCCGCGACGCGGTAATGGGCGAGAGAGCTGTTCTTGTTGAGATCGAGCGCCTTGTTAAACTCTGCGAGCGCAGCGGACAGATCGCCCTGCTGCTGCAGGGCCTGGCCGCGGAGAATGGAAGAACGGAGCTTCACATCGGAAGAGTTAGTGAGGACGTGATGGTCGGGATCGACGGCGATGCGCCGCGGGCGTCCGAAGGTTTCGATGGCGAAGGTTGAGTTGGTGCCCACCACTTCGAGTTTCTTGTCTTCCGTTTTGCCGTCCGTGTCAATGCGCAGGTCTACGGGCATGCGGAACAGGTCGAGATCCTGGGAAATCTCCCCGGTGACGCGGAAGCCTTTGTTGCTGCCCAGGCGGTAGGTGGTGTACTTCACCTTGAATTCGGGAGCGCCGGTGGAATCGAGCCACTGGGAGAAGAACCAGGTGAGTTGGTCGCCGTAATATTTCTCGGCGATGGCGCGGAAGTCGTCAATGGTGGCCGATTTGCCGGCATAGGTCCCGGCGAACTCACGCATGGTCTTATTGTATTTGTCCTCGCCCAAAACCCAGCGCAGCATGTGCAGGATCATCGCGCCCTTGTCGGTCACGAGCGACTGAAACTCCGTAGAGAATGGATCGAGCTTGCTGGCGCTGGAAAGCGGAACCGTGTCGTAGGCGAGCGCGCCCACNNGACATGTCCTTCACGGCTTCTTCAAGGCCCGCCGTGCCGGCGGCGTTCTCCACGTACATAGCTTCGGAATAGCGCGAAAAGCCATCGACCAGCCACCAATCGTCCTTGGAGGCGGGGCTCACGGAAATCCCCCACCATTGATGCGCGATGGCATTGGCGAGCAGGCGGTAGTTCGTTTTCTCGGTGATCGAGGGGCTGGCGAGACCAGCGATCTCCGGAGCCCAGGCGTACGGAACTGTGTCGCCCGGCAACTCCACGACGTTGAACTTCTGCGACATGGGAGTTCCGTAAAGAGTGATGAAGTAAGTGAGTTCCTGGACCGCAGTGGTGGTGTATTCGGGAGCTTGCGCCTGGTGTGCGGGCTTGAAGAAGACATGCAGATCCAGTCCGGCTTCGTCGCTTTTATACTCCTGGAAGATGCCCGCGACGATGGTGCCGGGGAAGCTCGGTTTTGCATAGACGAACGTGAATGTTTTTGTAGGGAGGCCGTTGGTATTGGGTTTCTTCGCGGGTGGATTATCGGTAACCGTAGACTTTCCGCTTCCGATCACGAGCATGTGGGCCGGGACGGTGACACTGATGGTTGCGGTGAAGCGATTGAGCCCGTAGCCACTCACTGGGAACCAGCGTCCGGCATAGAGCAGGTAGCTGGTATCGTCGCCAACGTAGGCGAGTTTCAGGCCAGGAACCGGGCTGTCGTCGGCGGTCTCGAGTTGGCCCTCGTATTCGAAGGTGAGCGTGGTGGAAGCGCCCTTAGCGAGGCCGGCGGGCAGCGGCACGCGAACCGTGGAATCCTGAGTGACCCGCTCGGCAGACAGCGGCTGGTTGTTCTCGTCGAGAACCCGGGTGACGCGCAAATCGTTGTGCAGTTCGAAGACGGCGACGCTGAGATCTTGAAGCGCCGTGAATTTGACCTTGGCCCGCGCCGAAATCTGATGCAGATGAGGCGTAAGTTCGACCTCGATCTGGTAATCGTCGACGCGCAGGTGCGTCTTCTCTGCGGCCCGGGAGGGGATCGCGATGAAAGCCAATAGGAGCAGGGCGAAGGAACTCGACAGGACGCTCTGGGCGCGCCGAAGGCGAATCTGCATTAAGGAGAGTCTCCAGGAAACGGCTAACCATTCCCTATGATGAAGATTCTCACCTAAAAGATGCTGGGAGCACAAGGTTTAGCGGCTTCGGGCTCCGGCTCTCGGCCTCCGGCGAACCCAATAGCATCCTCAGCAGAATCTCGGCGCTGCGGACGCTAAGGTTTAGCCGGGTCTTGAACGGGAATATTTTGAGCTGGAACGTTTTGAGGGGGAACATTTTGAGCGGAGGCATGGGGCGTGAGCTTACGAAGGAAAAATTCCTGAATGACATTGCCGATTGCGCCGCCGCCAATTGCAATGAGCGCATTCTCGAAGGTTAGCGTCGCTCCATTGCGATTTTGAGCGGGATAGTACAGGTTGGAAATACCGCCTGCGGCGAGGTCCCCGATGATAAACGAGTAATTCGGCTGCCAGCGCCGGTTGTCTCCCTTACAGATGACTGAATTCGCGATGGCATACAGAAATCTTGATCGCAGGCTGCCCGTCCCCTTAACGAAATAGCGTGGATCCTGTTTCAACAAGGATGGCAGTATCGCACTGCCAATGAAAGTTCCGGACACAAAATCGCCATAGGCGGCGCCGTAACGCTTCGCATAGCCCTGCGCGCCCTGTCCATATCCACTGAAGGCGTTTTCCGCCTGCTCAATGCCGGCGATGCCGCCAATGATTGCAAACGAGACCGGATCCACAGTCGTCTTCCAGGCAAGCTGGAACTTTAGCTTCGTGGTGAGAGGAACCGCCTTAGGGTCGTAGGTGACATAAAAGTTCGGAAAGACGCCGAGCAGACGCTGCTTCTCCTCAACCTTGACCTGATCCTCCGCAATCAGCTCTTGTGGCAGTGTCACCTCCACGTCTACAGTATTGCGGGCAACAGCAAGTGCGATCGTGGTAATCACGTAGTCTTCCCCGGCGTGAAGAATTCCAGACATCTCCAGAGGCGCAAAACCGGACGCTGTAAGCGATAGTCGAAACGGTGCCGGGGGCAGGTCTTTAAAAACGAAATGTCCCTCGCCATCGGAACGCGCTTCTCTTTTTGGGGTCACGCCTGTTGAGGTCACGCTTGACTGTGCCAGGGTTATTTTCACATTGGCGATAACCGCTCCATCTTGATCAACCACCGTCCCGCTAATGCCTCCCGACTGTGGCTGATCAGGCGCCGCCTGCGGGGCTGCAGTTGGCGGTTCCTGTATGCCCGCCACGGTGGGTTGCTGCGATTGGGCCTGCTGCGATTGAGCCTGCTGTGATTGAGCGAAGCTCGAAGCGTTATTCGATATGCCGACGACCGATATCAACAGCATGAGGGTCCACTTCGCGGCGTGAAACGGATACCGTACATCTGTATTTACGCCGTTGATGCGCGAGTTTATTCCCGTCAAAGATAATCCTTATCCATACCACTTTCCCTTATCAATACCACTTTTCGTCCATACCACTTTTCGCGTCCGACTGAGGTTGTGCCAGGATCTGTGCGCGCCCGGTCTTTAATTCCGGCAACGCAACCCCCGTAGAGAGCCTAGCCAAACTTATCTCATCTACCAAGTTACAAAGGTCTTTAGACTTAGTTATCTGATGCGAGAACCCGCGATAAAGCTACCTGTGGGGAGTGCTCAATTTTCCGGTGGAAGAGTTGACGATTGAGCAAATAATTGCGGCCGCGCGGTCTGCCGGGTGTGGCGCCGGGGCTTCGGTGGCGTTCCCGGGCGCGCGGAGTCTGGTTTTCACCTGGGTTAGGCCCTCCAGCATGCGATTGCGCGCTTCTCCGTCGGGGAGAATTTCCTGCAAACGGGCAACAACATTGTGTGCGGTGAAGTCGTGCTGCACGAGTTCGGGGACGATTTGCTCCCCGGCAATCAGATTAACCATGGCGAAGTGCGGGACTTTGACTCGCGGCTTGCCTAATAGATACGTGAGAGATGAGACGCGGTACACCATCACAAACGGAGTGCTCATCATCGCGGCCTCCACTGTCGCCGTGCCGCTGGCGATGATGCCGGCGCGCGAATGCCAGAGTGCTGGGAGGGATTCGGGAACGAGTGTGATGTTTTGCTGGCCAATTNNTTCCTTGAGGAAGGAGTTGTCGAGCATTGGTGCAATGGGCAACAAGAATTCGTAATCGGGGCCGAGTTGGGAGGCCGCTTCAAGGATTGTCGGCAGGTTCATGCGCACTTCTTTGACGCGGCTGCCGGGCATGAGCGTGATCCAATACTTTGTGGGATCAAGATGGAATTGCGCGGCGTAGTCGTTGCGGGCTATGGCCGGGTGCGGCAATTCGGCCAGGGGATGGCCGACGAAGGTCGCATCGACTCCACGGTCGCGGTAGAACTTCTCTTCAAAGGGAAAAATCACCAGCGCTTTGTCGATGTAGTCGCGGATGAGGCGGACGCGTCCCTGGCGCCACGCCCAGAACTGAGGCGCGACGTAGTAGACCACAGGGATGCCGCGCTTCTTCATCTGCCGCGCCACGCGCCAGTTGAACGCGGGCGAGTCGATGACGATGGCGAGGTCGGGCTTACGCCTGTCGGCCTCAGCGATCAGATGTCGGTACAGGCCATAGATTTTTGGCAGATGACTGAGGATTTCAGTGATGCCGACGACGGAGAGGTCCTTCGCGTCGACGACGGTGTCGCAGCCGGCGTCGCGCATGCGGTCTCCGCCGACGCCGAAGAACTCGAGTGACGTTTGTGTGGGGACGGCCGCCTCGGCTGTCCAGCGAGCGGAGCGAGCAGTAGTTAGCTCGGAAGCCCACCGGAGAGCCTCAATGAGCTGCGCCCCATACATTTCCCCGGAAGCTTCGCCGGCTGAGATCAGGATTCGCAAGAGAGCATTGTAAGGCTAGAGCACGCTGCAAATGGTTTGATGGAAAATGATTTCCCGTGAAAGCGACCCGAATGAGCGTGATAAAATTAGGAAAACAGTTGAAAGGAAATTCGATGCGACGCCCCGTAAAACTCGATTTCAAGCCGCTCTCTCTTCGAGAGACCGCCAAGCGCCTCGGAGTTCCGCCAGCGAGAGCGCGGAAAATCCTTGCGCTGGTCGGTGTTGATTTTGACGGACGGATTGTCAGCACGGCGTCCCCCAAGAGGCAGGCCCGGACGGGAAAGACATCATCCCGCAGAGCGAAGACGTCGGCGAGGTAGCACGTTCTCACGAGTCAGGGCTCTGGTGACCATTCTGTCGCCATGCCAAAAACGAAAGAAGCCGTTTTTCTCAACATCCCGTACGACCCACAGTTCACCCGGCTGTACCTCGCATACATCACGGCGCTGAGTGCCATAAGCTTCCTGCCGCAAGCCACGCTCGGAATCACGGGCAATCGGCGGCTCGACCGGATCCCCCGCACGCCTCGTTTCAACATGCCATTTGAACTCGGTCTGGCGGTGGCCTGGGCTCAAGCGAATCCGCGGCACAAATGGTTTGTTTTCGAGTCGGTAAGGCGTCGCTTGAATAAGTCTTTGAGCGACTTGGACGGGACCGATCCCTACATTCACGGGGGAACTGTGCGTGGTGTAATGAGGGAAGTCTGCAACGCGTTCGTGTCTCGGGGAACGCAACCCACAGTTCCCCAAATGATGAAGATGTATCGCGAACTGCGCCGGGACTGTCCGGGAATCCTGAAGAATGCGGGAGCGCAGTCGATATTCACGGCGCGTGTTTTTTCAGACCTCTGCGTCGCGGCGGCGGGTTTGCGGAGCAAGTACTTGGGATCGGACTGAGAGGTTGATGAGCTGCGCGCCGTACATTTCCCCGGAAGCTTCTCCGAGATCAGGATTCGCAAGAGAGCATTGTATAGGCGCGTCGAGACTCAGTCGTCCCCGGCAGTGACCGCGGGCCCCGCCGCGATCTCCTGGTCTTTGTATTGAAGCTGGTAGAGCTTGAAGTAGATGCCGCGCTGGGCGAGGAGTTGCTGGTGAGTGCCCATTTCGCGGACCTGGCCTTTGTGCATGACGATGATCTTGTCGGCACGCTGCACGGTCGAAAGGCGGTGGGCGATGATCAGCGATGTGCGTCCCTCGACCATGCGGTTGAGCGCGTCGCGCACGCGGAATTCGGTTTCGGTATCGACGCTGGAAGTGGCTTCGTCGAGAATCAGGATTTTCGGTTCATGAGCCAGGGCGCGCGCGAATGAGATGAGCTGCTTCTGGCCGGTCGAAAGCGTGGAGCCGCGCTCGCGGACTTCTTCATCGAAGCCTTTGGGCAGGGCGCGGATGAAGTCGGCCAGGTTCACGTCTTCGGCAGCCTGCTCGACGTCTCCGTCCTGGATGCGCTTGGTGCCTAGCCGGATGTTTCCGCCGATGGTGCCGCTGAACAGGAACGGATCTTGCAGGACCACGCCGAAGCGGCTGCGCAGGTCGGCTAGGTCCATCGCTTTGACGTCGACGCCGTCGATCTTTACCTCGCCCTTCTGAACGTCGTAGAAACGCAGCAGCAGCGAGATCAGCGTGGTCTTGCCCGCGCCGGTGTGGCCGACTATCGCTACGGTTTCTCCGGGTTCGATGGCGAAGGTGACGTCGCGCAGGACCCAGTCGGGGGTTAGAGCAGCCGCTTCGGGTCTGGGACGGGCAGGAGTGTCCGTCCCCACACGAGCCTCCTTCTCTACACGGTCCGTGCTGACTTCTTCCGGCGCTTCGCGATACGCGAACCAGACTTGGTCGAACTCTATGCGGCCCGGGCCCTCGGGGCGCTTGGTAACTGCGGGCGAAACCACCTGCACGGGCGTGTCCAACAGCTTGAAGATGCGTTCGCTGGCGGCCATGGCCGATTGCAGGATGTTGTATTTTTCGCTGAAGTCCATGATCGGGCGGAAGAAGCGTAGGGCGTACTGAATGAAGGCGACCAGCACGCCCAGCGACGCCACCGTCGGCACCAGGCGGAACGCGATCAGCGTTTTCCAATTGAAACTCACGGCGACGCTGGTTACGGGAGTGCCGCGCATCACGTCGCCGCCACCGAACCAGATGACGCAGGCAATCGCGATGGCGGAGAGAATCTCGACCACGGGATAGTAGACCGAGTAGGCCATGATCGCGTCTTTGAACGCGTCCATGTGGCTGCGATTGATTTCCGAAAAGCGGGTGTAGGCCTTGCGCTCGCGATTGAAGAGCTGCAGCACCACCATCCCGCTGACGTGCTCCTGCAGGTAGGAGTTGATGCGGGCGATGGCGACGCGGATGCGGCGGTAGGAATCGCGCACCCGGTCGCGGAAAATCTTGGTGGCTACGACGATGAAGGGCAGCACGGCAAACGTGATCAGCGCCAGCTTCCAGTTCATGCACAGCATGACGGCCAGGATGCCGAAGAGCACGAAGAGGTCTTCGAAGATGGAGACTACGCCGGAAGTGAACATTTCGTTCAACGCGTCAACGTCGGTGGTGACGCGCGTAACCAGGCGGCCGACCGGGTTCTTGTCGAAGAAAGCAACGTGCAGGCGCTGCAGGTGGCGGAAGATCTGGCGGCGCAGGTCGAACATCACTTTCTGTCCGGTCCACTGCATGTAATAGGTCTGCAGGAACTCGAGCAGGAAGCTGAAGACCAGCAGTCCGACGTAAATGGCCGCGATCTGCGCAATGCCGGTGATGGGGCGCGGGCTGAGCCAACTCCAGATGCCGGAAGATGATCCGGAAGGCGCCCCGGAAGCAGCTCCTTTGGCGGGCGCCAGGTAACGATCAATCGCCACCTTGGTGAGATACGGGCCGAGCACGTCGGCGAAAGACTTCAGGACAATCGAGGCTAGGGCAATCGCGACCTGCCAGCGGTAGGGACGCAGATATTTCAGCAGCCGCGCCATCAGGCGGCTGTCATAGGCTTTGCCTAATACTTCTTCTTCCTGAGCCATCGGATTGTTGGCGATTCGGGTAGTGAAGCGCGCCGGCGGCGCTGCTAACAGGGTACCTCAATATGGATGGCCCAGGCGGGCGGGAGGATGGAAAACGTTTGCAGGCGTAGGCGGATGGGATAATGGTCTGGTATGCCGCTCGGGATATACATTTCGGTGCCGTTCTGCCGCACTAAGTGCAGCTACTGCAACTTCGCCTCCGACGTGTTTTCGCGGGCGGTTTTCGAGCGCTATGTGGATCGGGTTTGTGCGGACATTGAGAACGCGCTGCAAGTCGCGGAGGAGATGGGCGGACAGATGGAGCGCGCGGTGGATTCCATCTATCTGGGCGGGGGAACGCCGACGGTTCTCGAAGCCGGGCAGTTGGAGCGGATCTTTGGGGCGGTGCGGCAACAGTTCGATGTGAGTCCCGGAGCAGAAGTTACGGTCGAGTGCGCTCCCGGCACGCTCACGGGCGCCGTGCTAGAGAGTCTGCTGCGATGTGGTGTGAACCGCGTGAGTCTTGGCGTGCAGTCCTTTGTGGATCAGGAAGCGGCGGCGGTTGGACGCTTGCACAAGCGCACGACCGTGCTGGAGGACATTGCCCGGTTGCGGGCGGCGGGAATTGCGAACATCAACATCGATCTTATCGCCGGGTTGCCGCACCAGACGGCGGAAAGCTGGGAATTCTCTGTGGCGGAAGCCATCGGGACCGGTGCGCCGCACCTCAGCGTCTACATGCTCGAGGTGGACGAAGATTCGCGGCTGGGANNAATTGCGCAGTACGAGATTTCCAACTTCGCGCGCGAGGGCTTCCAGTCACGGCACAATTTGAAGTATTGGACGCGGCAGCCTTACTTAGGCTTTGGCGTGGACGCGCATTCGATGCTGACTTCTGCCACGCCAGACATTGAGGCGGTGCGATTCGCACCCGCGGACTCCCTGGAACGGTATATGAGCGGGGCCGGTTTGCAGCGGACCGCGGTTTCGCAGCGGGCAGCCTTAGAAGAAAGCTTTTTTCTTGGGCTCCGGTTGACGCGCGGCGTTAGTCTGCGGCAACTGTCCACAAGATTCGGCGGGGAAGCCGTCGAGAACGCTCGCACTGCGATTGCGGAGTTTGTCGAAGCCGGGCTGATGGAACGCCGGGGAGACTGCGTTTGCTTGACGTCGCGCGGGCGGTTGCTTTCAAACGAAGTGTTCGAGCGTTTCATTCTGGCGGATGAAATCGCTGGCTGATTCTCGCGTCGACGCGGGAACACGGCCGGAACAAGTTGTCGGCAAACCATCCGGTCGGTTGGGCCGCGGGCCATCGTTCTCGCAATCCCCGGTCGTGACGCGCCTTTTCATGCCTTGCATTTCCGCTGCCCGAGGTAACTTCTCCCTCTTCTGCCCCTATGTTCTAATCAGAAAGCGATTGCAACTGGTGGAGGAATCTTGGATTTTCAATTGAGTGACGAGCAGCAGCAGCTGAAGAAAACCGTCCGCGAGTTTGCCGAGCGCGAGATTTTGCCCAACGTCATGAAGTGGGACGAGGCGTGCGAGTTTCCGCTCGCTACTGTCAAAGAACTGGGCAAGCTCGGATTGTTGGGAACCGTTTTCCCCACCGAATACGCGGGCGCGGGCATGGGCTATGTGGAATATGTGATCGCCATTGAAGAGTTGTCGCGGGTGGATGGCTCGGTGGGCATTATTGTGGCTGCGCATACGTCGCTGTGTTCCAATCACATTTTCCTCGCCGGCGACGAGACGCAGAAAAAAAAATACGTCAGCAAACTGGCTGCGGGCGAATTCATCGGGGCATGGGGATTGACCGAGCCTTCTTCGGGATCGGACGCGGGCAGCGCCCGCATGACCGCGAAGCGCCG
>PLKR01000259.1:10119-13113 GCA_003140655.1 Acidobacteriaceae bacterium
AAGAAAGAGAACAAGCTGGGTTTGCGCGCTAGCGACACAGCCGAGATGATCTTTGAAGACTGCGTGATTCCGGCGGAGAATCTGCTGGGCAAAGAAGGCGACGGCTTCATCGACGCGATGCGCGTGCTCGATGGCGGGCGCATCTCGATTGCGGCTCTATCGCTGGGCATGGCGCAGGGTGCATACGAGGCCGCTCTAAAGTATTCCAAGGAGCGCAGGCAATTCGGCAAAGCCATCGGGGAGTTTCAGGCAATCCAGTGGAAACTGGCCGACATGGCCACGGAGATTGACGCGGCCCGGCTGCTCACCATGCGCGCGGCGTCGATGAAAGATGCAGGGATGAAGACTACGCAGGAATCGTCGATGGCGAAGCTCTTTGCCAGCGAGGTTGCCGTGAAGTGCGCCAACGAAGGCGTGCAGATTCACGGCGGGTATGGATTTATCAAAGACTATCCTGCCGAGAAGTATTACCGCGACGTGAAGCTGTGCACGATTGGCGAGGGCACCAGCGAGANNGGGTGCGTCCGGCTCTTAGATCTTCGTAGCCGCGACCGACGCCCTCGACCGCTTCTGCGAAGTCCTGGCGCTCCCACTCGAGATAAGCGGCCAGCGCTTCGTCGAGAGCCGCAGCAGGTTCCTGGCCTCGTCGTTTGGCGTATTCTTCCAGTTGCGCCTTCCGCTCCGGCTTCAGCGGGATCATATCCATGTTGGCCATGGTTTCCTCTCACTTATGGTAAGGGGTTCGGCGGCTGAGGTCAAAAGCTATCTGCTGGCGAGAAAATGGCGGTAGCTCAGCCACCGGCCAAGAGCTTGACCAACTGCATCGCCGATTTCTTCTTCTTTGTCCTCTGCTTTACACTGATCGCTTGAACCCTGACATCCAGACATGGATTGAGCAGCTTCGCTCCGGCGACGTGCGCACGCTGGCTCGCGCCATTTCTACGGTGGAGAACCGCGCGCCGGGATGGTCCGAGCTGCTGAAGGCATTGTTCCCGCACAGCGGGAAGGCGCGCGTGCTCGGGCTGACGGGGCCGCCGGGCGCGGGGAAGAGCACGCTGGTCGATCAGCTTGCCCGCTTCTACCGCAAAGACGGTCGCACTGTGGGGATCATCGCGGTGGATCCGACCAGTCCATACACCGGCGGAGCGATTCTTGGCGACCGCATCCGCATGCAGGAGCATTTCTCCGATCCGGGGATTTATATTCGCAGCATGGCGACGCGCGGCTCCCTCGGCGGACTGGCGCGCACCACGGCCGATGTCACTACGGTGCTCGATGCTTCGGGGCGCGACCTCATCATGATCGAAACCGTGGGCGTGGGCCAGGATGAAGTGGATATTGTGCGGCTGGCCGATGTCACGATTTTGATATTGGTGCCGGGCATGGGCGATGATGTGCAAACCATCAAAGCCGGTATCATGGAGATTGCCGATATCTTCGTGATCAACAAAAGCGACCGCGACGGAGCGGAGAACGTGGAGCGGGAAATCCGTACGCTGCAGTCGCTGGCCATGCGCCATGATGGCTGGACGCCGCCGATCGTGAAGACCGTCGCCAGCCAAGGAGTAGGAATCGAAGAACTGGCCGCCGCAATTTCGGACTATGAGGCGTACCTGCAAAAGGAAAACCTGGCGCTGAACAAGAGCGTCGAGAACTGGCAGGAGCGGCTGATCGAGATGCTGCGCGACGCTCTGCTTGAAAAGGCGCGAACGCAACTTGGTGACGGCAACCTGGCGCGGCTGGCGGCGGAAGTGGCCGAGCACAAGCGCGACCCCTATACGCTGGTTGAGGAGATTGCCACGAAAGCGGGGAGAAGCTGACTGGTAAATCGACCATGGGTAGATGAGGCATGGGTAGAGCAAGCATGGTTAGATCAAGCATGGTTCAAATCGATCATCTCGGAATCGCGGTGAAGTCGCTGGCGGCGGCGAAGGCGATTTACGAGAAACTGGGTTTGAGCGTTTCTCCCGAAGAAACGGTGCAGCAGGAGCAGGTGCGGCTGGTGATGGTTCCGGTGGGCGAGAGCCGATTGGAGTTGTTGGAAGCGACCTCGGAGACTTCGGCGATCGCGAAGTTTATCGCCAAGCGTGGCGAAGGGCTGCATCACGTGTGCCTGCGCGTTCCGGATTTGCTGGCCGCCGTCGAGCGCCTGAAGAAAGACGGCGTGCGCCTGGTCTCGGAGGAAATCAAGATTGGCGCAGGCGGGCACAGATACGTTTTTGTGCATCCGTCGAGCACGGGGGGTGTGCTGCTGGAGTTGGTCGAGGAGTAGGGCCAGAAGGCCACGGATCTTCGCGGATTTCCACGGATTGGGCAAGACTCTTTTTTATGCTTCTCCTCGCCATCGATACCTCCGGCAAGCAGGGCAGCATCGCGCTGGCGCGAGCCGGGGAGCGGTCTGCCGATGGCGACGACGTCGAAGTAATCGAGATTGCGCCCTTGGTTGGCGGCACTTTTTCCGCACAACTTATACCCCAAATCGCCGAGTTGCTCTCCCGCAATGGGTTCATGAAGACCGCCATCGGCGCCTTCGCGGTGGCCTCCGGGCCGGGATCGTTTACCGGCCTTCGAATCGGCCTGGCCGCGGTGAAGGCTCTGGCTGAGGTGTTGGAGAAGCCGATCGCGGCAGTGTCGCTGCTGGAAGCGTGCGTCTTTGCAAGTGGTGCTGAAGGCAAGATCATGGCTGCGCTGGATGCGGGCCGGAGCGAGGTCTACGTGGGGGAGTATGAAATCCCAGTCGCCCCCGTCCAAATTCCGCGAGAGCATCTCCTGACCCGGAACGAATTTCTTGCCCAGGCGAAAGGATGGACGGTGGTGACTCCGGACTCCGTTCTCGCCGAGGCGGCGGGCGCGGCCGGGTTGTCAGTCTCAACTCTTGCGCCGATCTCTGCTGCTGCGGTTGCCCGGTTGGGATGGAGCAAGATTCAATCCGGCGAGACGGCAACGCCTGAGCAGTTAGAGGCGAACTACATCCGCCGGACCGACGCCGAGATG
>PLKR01000259.1:13155-13912 GCA_003140655.1 Acidobacteriaceae bacterium
GATGAGCGAGGAGAGCCGGACAAAGTCTCAAGCGGCGCCCCGGAAATTCTTGCATTCCTCGTAGCGCGCCGGGTTGATGCGGAGTGGGAGTTGGAGAACATCGTGGTTTCTGAAAAGGTTCGCCGTCAAGGGGTGGGCGCGCGGCTGCTGGGCGAGTTCTTCGCGCATGCGCGGGTGGAACAGGGCAGTGGAATATTTCTGGAAATCCGGGAGTCGAATCAAAGCGCGCGCGCCCTGTATCGGAAGGTGGGCTTCGAAGAAACGGGTTTACGCAAGAGTTACTACTCCAACCCTGCGGAAGATGCAATCCTATGTCGGCTAAGGCTTTATTAGGACTTTCTCATAACGAGACTGCACCAGAATTCGGCATTGAACCGTTTTTGGGGCTGTGATAGCTTTGCCCTAGTTATCCCCTATTGGAGGTCCGCCTGGATGCTGACTTCGAATGACGCTCTCCTGACCAATCATGATGAATTCCGCAAGCTGGCTCAGGAGCACATGCAGTATTCCACTCGCCTTGATTCTCTTACCCAAAAACGTTATCTCAGCGAAGATGAAAAGCTGGAAGAAATTCGGCTGAAGAAGCTGAAGCTGCGGCTCAAAGACCAGATGCAATCGATTGAGCGGCAGTATCGGCAACAGTTCGGAACTCACGTAGCATAATTTCTAGCCATTTGAAGGCGGCCGTCGCCGCTACAGGCATTTTGTATCTACCCCACGGCGCTCCTCAGCGCCTTTCTTTATTTGGACTTACGCA
>PLKR01000259.1:13952-19674 GCA_003140655.1 Acidobacteriaceae bacterium
TGGCGGTGTTCTTTCTCTGGTTCTTTCGCGACCCGGAGCGGGCCGTCCCGGATGCTGCTGGCGCCTTGGTGTCGCCGGGGGATGGGAAAGTCACGGATGTCTCCTTCGTAACGACGGGTGGCGAGAAGCAGGCTCGCATCAGCATCTTCCTGAGTGTTTTCGATGTGCACGTGAACCGTTCACCAATTGCGGGAGTAGTGCGCGAGGTGCGCTATCAGCGCGGGAAGTTTCTGAACGCCATGAATCGAGCTTCCGCGGAGCAGAACGAGCAGAATGTTGTCCGCGTGGAGGGCGATGGCCAGGTGGTCATCTTCAAGCAGATCGCCGGATTGCTGGCGCGAAGGATCGTCTTCCATCCGAAAGTGGGCGACCGGCTGGAACGCGGCCAGCGGGTGGGGCTGATCAAGTTCGGTTCCCGGGTGGACGTTTTGTTCGACGCTGGCGCCTCGCTGCAAGTGAAGGTCGGGGACCGGGTGCGCGGCGGGGCGAGCGTCCTTGCTTATCTTCAGCCGAAAGGCGAACTGGCAAGTGCGGGGAGTTATTCCGCCGCTGAAGGGGCGCGCTGATGGATCTCCCGATTCCAAGACGCAGGCTGGACGAGCGGCGCCCACGCCGCATGCGCAAGGGGATGTATATTCTCCCTTCGCTGTTCACCACGGGCAATATGGCGGCCGGGTTCTACGCCATCCTCGAGGTTGTTCACGCGAGCGCGTTGTCCTCCTGGCATTTGGATAATGCCGCTAAGGCGATTGGGTTTGCCGTGTTATTCGATGGCCTCGACGGACGCGTCGCCCGCATGACTGGCACCAGCAGCGAATTTGGCAAGGAACTCGATTCGCTGGCGGATGTGATCACGTTTGGCGTGGCTCCGGCGATGCTGGCCTGGACGTGGGGATTTCACCTGATGCCACCGGTCGCGCTCACCGAGTGGAACATCAAGCTCACCCAGTTGGGGGCGATTGCCGCCTTCTTGTTCCTGATGGCCGGAGCCAGCCGCCTGGCGCGCTTCAACATCACGTCAAACGCGCAGCCTTCCAATCCCGGACGGCCGGGGAAGAAGTACTTCGTGGGCATGCCCATTCCTGCCGGTGCAGGAGTGGTCGCGGCCGTGGTTCATTTTCAGTCAGGCGCTCCGCTCGAATCCTGGTACACGGCGATGACCTGGCTGGCGATGGTGGCCGCAGTGGGGTACCTGATGGTGAGCACCTGGCGCTTCTACAGCTTCAAAGACATTGATTTTCGCTCGCGCCATCCGTTCCGTTTGATCATTCTGTTTGGGGCGCTGTTCGCCGGCATCTGGTTTTTCTCCAAGCCGGTGCTGTTCGGGGTTGCGCTGCTGTATACGTTTTCCGGAGTTTTCTGGCGCTTGCAATGGATGTTCCGTCGCCGGAACCAGCCGCCGCCGCCCGCCTACAAGGAGGCTTCGCAGACTTCATGAGTACGCCGTCCAAAATCGGGGCGCCATCCCTTTCCGTTTCTGCGCGCGGACAGCTTTATCGCGCGGCCATCGTGGGAGCTGCCACCCTCAAAGGGAAGGAAGTCGCTGAAATGCTTAATGAGCGCAACTTTCCCGCGGTAGATGTGCGCCTGCTTGACGACGACGAGTCGATCGGCCGACTGGAGGCGGCAGGCGACGAAATCAACTTCATCCAAAGCGTGCGCGCCGAGCAGTTTACGCATGTGGACTTCACCTTCTTTGCCGCGGACGCGGAGTGTACGCGCCAGAACTGGAAACGGGCCCGCGATGCCGGCAGCGCGATCATCGATCTTTCCGGCGCTTTGGAAGAGGAAGCTGGCGCCGACGTGCGTTCTCTCTGGGTGGAGCGCGAGCGGGGCGAAATGTGGCAACCGGAACTGCAGCCGGCTCCTTGCGTGGTGGCTCATCCTGCGGCCGTAACGCTGGCTTTGCTGCTGTTGCGGGCGCGCAAGGCGGGCGTCATCCGTAGCGTGGTGGCGACGGTGTTCGAGCCGGCGTCCGAACAGGGACAGAAAGGCATGGACGAGTTGCACCAGCAAACCGTCAATTTGCTGTCGTTTCAGCCGCTGCCGAAGGATGTGTTCGATGAGCAGGTGGCGTTCAACATGCTTGCGCGCTACGGACAGAAATCGCAGCTCTCGCTGGAGTCGCTGGAAGCGCGCGTGCGCCGACACTACCAAAAGATTGCCGGCGCGCACGCGCCGCAGCCCGCGCTGATGTTGTTGCAGCCTCCAGTTTTTCACGGCCATGCGCTCGCCATCTTTTTGGAGATGGAGCAAGCTGTAGATCAGGAACGATTGTCGCAGGCCCTTGCCGGAGATCACGTCACGCTGGCGGGAGCGGAAGACGATTCGCAGCCGAGCAANNGAATGCGCCGAGAGCATGATCGCAACCCGTCCACTGGGAAAAATCCAATGAAGGCTCGCCGGGCCGCCTGGCTGGTATTGCTGGTGGCTGGCGCCAGTTGCGGCTACCACACGGCTGGCCACAGTGTGCAGCTTCCGGAAAACGTCAAGACCGTTGCCGTGCCCGCGTTCGTAAACGAGACCAACACGTACCGCATCGAACAGATGCTGACTTCGTCCGTGGTGCGCGAGTTCACGACGCGCACCCACTATCACATCCTCAATGATCCCGGCGAAGCTGCCGACGCCACGCTGCGCGGCACCGTGGTCTCGGCCTCTTCGACGCCGCTCACCTACAACGCTGCGACCGGACAGGCTGCCAGCGTTTTGGTGGTGGTGAGCATGAGGGTGTCGCTCACCGACCGCCAGGGCAAGGTGCTCTACCAGAATCCTTCGTATCTGTTTCGCGAGCAGTACGAAGTTTCGCAGGATCTGGCCAGCTTTTTCGAGGAAGACTCGCCCGCTTTCCGGCGGCTCTCCCAGGATTTTGCCCGTACCCTGGTCTCTAACATTCTGGAGGGCTTCTAGNNAACCGCTAACGACCAACGGCGCGGCGCTGCCGTGCCTTATCGTTCCGAGGAGAGCTTTTGATGCGGGCTTTCGCCCAAGCCGAGCGGTTTGTCGGTGAACTTGAGTCGCGCAAGCTGCGTGCTGCCTATGTGTTCGTGGGCGACGAAGCCTTTTTCCGCAAGCGCTTTCGTGACGCCATTCTCGAACACCTGGTTCCGGCTGATCTGCGCGACTTCAGTGTGTTCGAGTTCGATCTNNGCGGAAAACGACCTTGCCGAGGTTCTCGACCGCGCCCGCACGCCCTCCTTGATGGCGCCATTCCAGGTGTTTTTCGTGCGCGGCGTGAAGAGTCTTTTTGGCCGCGGTTCGAACGAAGAAAAACTCGCCGCCATCGAAGAATACTGCAAGAATCCGAATCCCGACGCGATGATTGTGTTCGTCGCTGACCACATCAGCATTCCCGCTGACGTCCGCCGCATGGAGATGCAGGACAAGGAACGTTACCAGCGCATTCGTGAAACCATGGGCCAGTACTGCGGCATCGTTGAACTGGCGCGCGTGGAGGAAGGCGAAGCGGTGCGCTGGATTTCCGATTATTGCACCAGCCGCACGGTGAAGATCGATCCCGACGGCTCTCGCGAGTTGGTCGACGCGCTCGGCGGCGACATGATGATGATCTCGAACGAACTGGAGAAGCTGATGCTCTACGTCGGCGCCCGGAACCGCATTACGCTGGGCGACGTGGAAACCATGGTGCTGGCGGCGAAGCAGCGCTCGCTGTACGAGTTGACCGACGCCATCTCTGCCAAAGACCGCGTGCGTGCGCTGGAAGTGCTGGATGCGATCTTGACATCGGGCGATGGCGAAGAAGCCGCCATCGGACATATTTACATGCTGGCCAAAACCTTTCGCCAGATGCTGGTGATTCTCGAACGCAACGTNNCGCGATCAGCGCATGCTCTGGGCCGCACTGTGGCAGGGCTTCCGCGTGCCTCCATTTGCCGCCGACGATATCATCAAGCAGGCCCGTCGCTACAAATCCCGCCGCGATCTGACGCGTGCGATTCGCCTGGTAGCGAAGGCCGATCTTGCTCTGCGTTCTAATCCGGTGAGCAAGCGGATGGTGCTGGAACGTCTGGTGATGGATCTGACCACCGAACCGAAGCTGGAAGCGCCGGGATGGTTGCAGGAACAGTTGCCGGTTTAGCAGCCGGATATCCAGATGAAATTTTTTGCGGATCGATCTGCTAAATTATAGTCGGCTAAGGAGTTACGCATTCGAGGACGGCGCGATCCCCGCTAAAATATTGTATCCAAATGACTTGCCGGTAAAATATTGGATCTAAAGACTTTAGCTTGGCAGCAAGCTCACCTGGAGCGGCAAGTCCTTTAGAATNNGGCAGCTAAAATATTGAGCGGCAAGGACTTCGGGCTGGGAGTTTAAGAAATCATCAGACTTAAGTTTTCAAAGAATAAAGGATTCCGCAGGCCTAGGCCGGAGGACGTGTTTCCCAATAGGTTAGCCTGCGCGATGGCCCCAGAGATGTGACGAATGAACATCGAGTGCCTGTGGAAATCTGCCGACAGCGTGGCTGAGAAATGACGTGGAAATATCTGATCGAGGGCCCGTGGATCGTCTTCGTCGTCTATTGGGCGGTGGGCGCGCTCAAGACCCGGCGAACGGAGCGGACGGAATCGTTTGCCTCGCGCTACGGCATCCTCTTCATCGAGATTGCCGGCTTCGTTTTGCTCTTTAGCGATGAGGCGGAGATCGGGATTCTCGGGCATCGATTCATTCCGCGCACTTTCGCTTTGGGCGTGGTCGGCGTTGTGCTCACGTGGGCCGGAATCGCTGTGGCGCTGTGGGCGCGCTGGCATCTGGGCCAGTATTGGAGCGCCCGCATCACGATCAAAGAAGATCACAAGCTGATTCGCACCGGACCCTACGCGCGGCTGCGGCATCCCATTTATTCTGGGCTCGATCTGGCCGCGATCGGGTCAGCTCTGGCGATTGACCGGTGGCGATGCGTGGTAGGAGTCTGCTTGATTATTCTCGGCTATTGGATTAAAGCGAGACGGGAAGAACGGATGCTGACCGCGCAATTCGGTGTGGAGTTTCAGGAGCATTGCCGGCACACTGGATTCTTATTTCCCCGCTTGGGGTAGGGTGTGGATTCGTCCGTACAGGAATGGCTTAACTGCCGTTGAGGATCGCTGAAACCTGCCGGCGCGCTTGAGCCCATGGGATGGGCTTTACCTTGCCGGAATCAAGGCCCCGGATTCGCCGCGCGATCTCCTCGTTCCATTCCTCCTCGGCGGAGGCATCGACGGTGTCGTCAAGGCTTTCGAGCAGGGACCCTGCGAGCGCGGCGCGCGCTTCCGGCGGAAGAGCAAGCGCTTTTTTCAGCAGTTCAGATACTTCCTGCGTCATGGTACTATTTTACTCCCCGCCAACAGCTACTTCATCGCATTGACACGAGCGCCGAGGCGGGACTTGTAGCGCGCAGCGGTGTTCCCGTGCAGCGTGCCCTTCTGGATCGCCTTGTCGAGCGCGGAAACGGTCTCGCGATAGGTCTTTTCGGCGGCTGGCTTGTCGCCCTTTTCGATGGTCTCGCGCAGAGTGCGCAGCGCGGTGCGCAGGCGGGAGGTGTTGGCGCGATTGGTGGCCGTGCGCTTCGTGGTCTGACGGGCGCGTTTCAGCGCCGAAAAATGATTAGCCATGTCTGATTCGTACCTTTGTGTGTATAACGAGATATTCGGCGGGTACCGAATACGTTATTCTACGGGACTAAGTCTCGACTGGTCAAACGGTTAAGGCCGCCATTGACTC
>PLKR01000259.1:19728-40363 GCA_003140655.1 Acidobacteriaceae bacterium
TCGTCAAAGAGATTGAATGAAGAAAAGCATCGGGATTAGTCCCAACATCGAGACTTTGTTCGGCACGCGCGATGAGAATGTGCGCGTGCTGGAAGATGGCCTGAACGTCACGATTGACCTGCGGTCGAACGCGATCGAACTGGAGGGCGCGGCTCGAGACGTGGCTCGCGCCGAGCAGGTGTTTGCCGACTACGAGAGCCTGCAGCGCTCCGGATACAGCTTCAACAACGGCGACTTAAACAGCATGCTGCGCGTGCTCACGGCGGATTCGAGCGCGACCCTGCGCGGGCTGGCCGACGCCGGTCGCCAGCGCTCACTGGGACGGCGCATGGTGCAACCGAAGAGCGTGAATCAACGGCGCTATGTCGAGGCCATCGAGAGGCACGACATGGTTTTCGGCATCGGCCCGGCTGGCACGGGCAAGACGTATCTCGCCGTCGCTATGGCGATTTCCGCGCTGCTCGCGAAGCGGGTCAACCGCATCATCCTGGCGCGTCCGGCGGTGGAAGCGGGCGAGCGGCTGGGCTTTTTGCCGGGCACGTTGCAGGACAAGATCGATCCTTACCTGCGTCCGCTGTACGACGCGCTGTATGACATGCTCGAGCCGGAAAAGGTGGACCGCTATCTGGAGAAGAATGTCATCGAGATTGCNNCAGAACACGACTTCGGAACAGATGAAGATGTTTGTCACGCGTCTGGGATTCAACTCCAAGGCGGTGATTACCGGAGACATCACGCAGATCGACTTGCCCAACGCGCGCCGCAGCGGGTTGCTGGAAGCAATCGACATTCTGAAGCGCGTGGAAGGTTTGACGTTCGTTCATTTCGATGAATCCGATGTGGTGCGGCATCACCTGGTGCAGCGCATCATTCGCGCCTACGATGAACACAAGACGCTGATCGCCGAGCAGCAGATGCTGCTGTTGGCGGGCGGGAAAAACGCCGAAGTCAAAAGTCCGGAGGGACCGAGCGTAAACTACAGATCCGGAGAAGCTTCGGGAGAATAAAGTCGTAAACGGTAAGGAGGGCTGAAACCGGGCCCTCCTGTTTATTTTGTGAGGGATTTGGAACACAGTGGTCATCTTCCGAAAGAGAATTGCGGGGCTCAGCCCGTCAACGCTCGAACGTTTTGTGTTGCGGGCGAGGCGTGCGGTCCATTTGCGAGACCCAGTGAATGTGTTGGTGACAAGCAGTTCGGAGCTACGCACTCTCAACCAGCGATTCCGCGGAGCAGACAAAGCCACGGACGTATTGTCGTTCCCATCGCCGTCGGTGGAACGAAGCAAGGCCAGGCCCATGGCCGGGGAGGTAGCGGTTTCTGCCGAGATCGCACGGGAGAATGCCGAGCGCCTGGGGCACTCGGTAGCGGATGAGGTTAAGATTCTGATCCTGCATGGGATGCTGCATCTGGCGGGCTTCGATCACGAGCGCGATAACGGCGAGATGGCCCGGAAAGAAAGCCGGCTGCGGCGGCAGTTGAAGTTGGAGGTGGGTCTGATCGAGAGAATGCAGCGGCGGAATCGCCCGCCCGCCGCAAAGCGGAGAACCGCATGAATTGGGGCGTAGCGCTCGCGCTGATTCCGCTGCTGGGCCTGCTGGCGCTCGCCTCCTACGTGGACCGCGTCTACCAGGAGATCGGCAAATTTCTCTCGCGGGAATTTCAGGACAATATCGACGTCTTCGAGCAGAAGGTTGAGCCCAACCTGTACGTGAGCCGCGCCCGGGCGTCGCTCTCCATGTCGGTGCTCAAGCAGATGACCACGGCGACCATTGCCTTGCTCGTGGGATTCGCGGTCTTCGGTGACCAGCGCTGGAGCATCTATGAGATCTTGCAGGCCGCCGTCAGCCTGATTCTGATCATCATCGTCTTCAACCAATTTCTCCCATTTGTATTTTTCTCGCGTACGAACGGCGCCTGGCTCATCCGCTGGACGTGGCTTCTGCGAATGCTGATTTATCTGGTGCTGCCCGTGACCATCGTTCTGGGCTTCCTGCAATCGGTGGCTTCGCTGACCCGTCATAATAGAGGCGAGCAGCCGGAAAGCGCCGCCGAAGCCGTTGATGCGTTGATAGAAGCGGGCCAGGAAGAAGGCATTATCCAGGAAGGCGACCGCGACCTGATTCAGTCCGTGGTGGAATTCAGCGGCAAGACGGTGCGCGAAGCCATGAAGCCGCGTCCTGAGATGTTCGCCGTACCGGTGGAAACCACGGTGGAACGATTCATCGAAATGCTGCGCGTCAAGCACTACTCGCGGGTGCCGGTGTACGCGGAAAGCATCCACAATATCAAAGGAATTGTCTATGCCCAGGACGTGTTGCAAGTGCCGGACAGCGAGGCTTCCAGGCGCACTCTGGAGACGCTGATGCGGCGCGACGTGTATTTCGTGCCCGAAAGCAAGCTCGGCAGCGATCTTCTCCGGGAGATGCAGAAAAACAACATCCGCATGGCGATCGTGGTCGATGAGTACGGTGGCGTGGCGGGTCTGGTCACGATCGAAGACCTGGTGGAAGAGATCGTGGGCGAAATCCGGGACGAGCACGAGAAGCCGGAAATCTTACGGGAAAATGATCAGTCGTACATCGTTTCCGGAGGGATGGATGTGGACCGCCTCGCCGAACTGTTTGGGACAAAACCGGAAGGAAGGGACTCGGCCACCGTCGCGGGCCTGGTCAGCGAACTGGCGGGGCATATCCCGCAGCGCGGCGAAACTGTGGATGACGACGGCCTGCGCTTCGAAGTTCTGGAGTCGACCGATCGCAAGGTGGAGCGCGTGAGAATTACCGCAACGCAGCCCCGGCAGTTGAAGTTGATTTGAAGGCAGCTTCTAGCTACTGGCTCCTAGCTTCTAGCTTCTAGCGACCCCATCTCACACTACTCCCATAAACCGGTCTCAGTTTCGTCTTTCGTGAAATACTGTAAATGAGACCTTTGCTTCGCTAGAAGCTAGCAGCTAGAAGCTTTCTTATGCCCTTCCGCTCCGGTTTTGTCTGCATTCTCGGCCGTCCTAACGCCGGCAAGTCCACGCTGCTCAATGCTCTCGTGGGCGAAAAACTCGCAATCATTTCTCCCAAACCGCAAACCACACGCAACCGAATCCAGGGCATTGTTAACCTGCCTAAGGGCAAAGGCCACGACGCCGCACAGATTGTCCTGATCGATACTCCCGGAGTGCACAAGCCGGATAGCTCGCTGGGCCGCAAGATGATGGTCGAAGTGCGGGAGGCTTTGGAAGGCTGCGATCTCGTCCTCCTGATCATGGATGCGACGCGTAGGCTGGATCGGCGCGATGAGTTCGCCATACAAATGCTGAAGCATTCATCGACGAAGGTCTGCCTTATCCTCAATAAAGTAGACCTGCTGCGAGGGGGCAAGGGCAAGCTGCTGCCGTTGATTGAGGAGTACAAGAAGCTGCATCAATTCCACGAAATCATCCCAATCTCCGCGTTGAAACGGGATGGACTCGACATTCTGCTGAAGCAAGTGACGGCGGCGCTGCCTGCTGGTCCGCCTTATTTCCCGGAAGACCAAGTTACCGACCAACCGTCGCGCTTCATGGCCGCGGAAATTGTTCGTGAGCGGGTGCTGGTGGAGACCGAGGAAGAACTGCCCTACGCAACGACCGTGATTGTCGATAACTTTGAGGAAGGGGCCAGGCTGACACGCATTTCCGCCACGATCTATTGCGAGCGCGAAGGCCAGAAAGGCATCCTGATTGGAAAAAAGGGACAGATGCTGAAGAGGATTGGTACGTCCGCCCGCTTGCAGATCGAGCGCATGTTGGGGACGAAAGTTTTTCTCGAACTTTACGTCAAGGTTCAGCCCAACTGGCGGGAATCGCGCGGCTTCGTGGAAGAACTCGATTGGAGAAGGCAGTTGGAGCATTTGACGGATGGCCGGGTTGAACTGCCAAAGGCAAAGGCGGCCGGCAAAAGCGATGTACGATAAACCCGACGATACTGGATTGGCGCTATCCGCGCCCGTTTCGCCGCATACTGTCGTGGGTTGTGCTCCGGAGTTTGTCGGATTAAGGGGTTACCAGCTAGAATCAGTTAACCGCGTCCTTGCATAGAAACAACGAGCCAAACATGCCATCAGTGGATTCTTCCGAGGAACCTCTTCCCGAAAAAGACTTTGATCCAGATAAGTTGCATTCGATTTTGCGAGTAACGCTTTCTGCAGATCGCAACGCAGTGGATCCGGTGGTGCAGGAAGTTATGGCAGTGGTCCGCCAGATGAAGTGCATGGACGGCAAGGAAGATGCGATTGCGTTAGCGCTGCAAGAGGCGCTGGCCAACGCCGTGATTCACGGCGCTAAAGAAGATCCCACCAAGACGGTGGAGTGCCTGGTGAGCAGCGACGAAGAGCGTGGCGTGCTGATCGTGGTGCGAGATCCGGGCCCAGGTTTTACTCCCGAAGCCATTCCCAGTTGCGCGGTCGGAGAAAACGTCTATTCCAATCATGGGCGCGGGATTTTTCTGATCAACCAGCTCATGGATAAGGTGGAGTTCAGAAAGAACGGCACTGAAATCCGTATGGTGAAGCTCTAGCGCTCCCCTCCATATCTCACGCGAAAATGTCATCCCGAGCAAAGCGAGGGACCTTGGTGTTTGCCTGCGCTGGCGACAGGGTAGTGCAGGCAAGAACCGGGATCCCTCGCTCCGCTCGGGATGACAAACCTTCTTGTTCCTACAACCTTTTTATTCCTATTCTTTCACCGCGATGCCCAGCGTTTTCATCTTGCGGTAGAGGTGGCTGCGCTCCAGGCCCAGCACTTCGGCGGCGCGGGTGATGTTGCCGTGATTCTCGTCGAGCTTTTTCAGGATAAAATCGCGCTCGTAGGCGTCCCGGGCCTGGTGCAGCGTTGAGAACTCGCTGCGCGCCGCGCGCCGGTGGCCGTCGCGATAGACCAGCGGAGGCAGATGCTTGCGGTCGAATCGTGTGGTCATGGGGTTCATAATCACAATCCGCTCGATCACATTGCGCAATTCGCGCACATTGCCCGGCCACGAATAGCGCATCAGAGCCTCGACGGCATCGTCCATGATCTCGCGTGGGCGGCGCCCGTAGGTCGCTGCCAGGTCTTTCAGGAAGTGCCGCGCAAACAGCGGAATATCTTCCTTACGGTCGCGCAGGGGAGGAACAAAAAAAGGGATCACGTTCAGCCGGTAAAACAGATCCTCGCGGAAATTTCCTTTGGAGATTTCCTCTTCCAGATCTTTGTTGGTCGAGGCGATGATGCGCGCATCCACCATAATGGTTTCGTCGCTGCCGAGGGGAGCGACGCGCTGCTCTTCAAGGGTGCGCAACACTTTCGATTGGGTTTTCAGGCTCATGTCGCCCACTTNNTTTTGAAACTTGCCTTCCTTGTCGGCCGTTGCTCCCGCGAACGATCCTTTGTAATGGCCGAACAGTTCGCTCTCGATGAGGTCTTCTGGAATAGCGGCGCAGTTGACCTCGACAAAAGTCTCGTCCTTGCGCAGGCTTTGCGCATGGATCGCGTGGGCGACCAGTTCCTTCCCTGTGCCGGACTCGCCGTAGATCAAAACGCGGCCGTTGGTGGGCGCCATCAGGCCAATCTGCTGGCGCAGCGCCTTCATGGGAATGCTGTCGCCAACGATCACGCTCTTGGCGTAAAGCTGCTTCTTGAGGTCGACATTCTCGTGCCGCAGTTTCTTGGATTCGATCGCGTTCTTGACCAGGATCAGCGTCTTATCGATGGAGAGCGGTTTCTCAAGGAAGTCATAAGCACCCAGTTTGGTGGCGCGTACGGCGGTTTCGATGGTGCCGTGGCCCGAGATCATGATCACTTCGGGAGGGTCGTCCATGTCGCGGATTCTTTCCAGCGTTTCCAGGCCGTCGATGCCGGGCAGCCAGATATCCAGCAGCACAACTTCGTAGGTGTGTTCGCGCCGCAGGAGCTTCAGGCATTCCTCGCCGCTCGCGACCGTTGCGGTTTCGTAGCCTTCGTCTGCCAGCACTCCCTGCAGCGATTCGCGAATGCTGGTTTCGTCGTCAACGATCAGGATTTTATGCATGTAGCGCCGTTGCGGTAGCCAGAGCGGGCTCGGGAACAACTGGCAGTTCCACGATGAAGCGCGCTCCAACCGGCTGGTTTTCCTCCACGCGAATAGATCCGTGATGCTCTTCGATGACGCGGCTCACGATCGCCAGGCCGAGGCCGGTCCCGCGCTTTCTGGTGGAGAAATAAGGCAGAAAGAGTTTTTCTTTCAGCTCGCGGGTCACGCCATGGCCGGTATCTGCGACGGTGATTTCGACGGCGTCGCGGCTGGCCACCAGCGAGGTTGAAATCTGGATCTCGCGCACCAGCGAATTGTGCATAGCCTCGGCAGCATTGTCCACGAGGTTGGCGACAGCCCGCTTCATCGCTTCCACGTCGGCCATGACTTTGGGCAGGTCTGGAGCCAGCGACTTGTGGAGGCCAATNNTGCGGATTCGACGCGGGGAAGCGCGCCAGCGTGGAAAACTCATCCACCAACCGGCGAACGGTTTCGACAGCGCCGGCAATGGTAAGGGCACAGGAGCGGATGACCTCGAGTGACGCCGGGTCGGAGGGCGTGGCCCGTTCCAGATGACGTTGAATGCGTTCCGCGGAAAGCGCAATGGGCGTAAGCGGATTCTTGATCTCATGCGCCACGCGGCGCGCCACCTCGCGCCAGGCCGCCTGTTTCTGAGCCTTCAGAAGATCGGAGAGATCTTCGAATACGAGCACGTATCCCGAGCGCTCGTCCTGATGGCGCAGGGTCGCCACCGTGACCGCTACGTTAAGAGATGTGCGCTGCAGCGGCATTTCCATTTGACTGGTGGTCATGCCCATCCGATCGGCGCGGCGCAGCAGCGGTTCCAGATCCTGCAGCACTTCCGCAGGAAATACGTCCGCGAGGCGCGCGCCGCGCAGCATGTGTTCTCCGTCCGCATAGCCTTCCGGGTGGAACATGCGTANNGCATTGGCAGCACTGGCATCGCGGCTGGAAGCTTCGATCTGCCGCCGGCTGGTCTCCAGTTCCTCCGCCATACGGTTGAAGGAACGGACCAAGTCGCCAATTTCATCGGCGGCGCTCACGTCGATGCGGTAATCGAGACGGCCGCGAGAGATTTCCTGCGTGGCCTCGGCCAATGCAGACAAGGGCCGGGTCACCAGCTTAGAGAGAAACAGCGCGAGCCATGTGCTGACAAAAAGCACCATCATCGTGAGCAGCAGAAGCAGGCCCATATAGGTCTGACGCACGTGCTTGCGCTCGAGGCTCAACTGAAGATAGCGCTGCTGACTCGCCTCGATCTGGTTAACTGTTCTGGAGAACTCCGGCGGCAGCGGCATGGCCACCAGAATCAGGCCATCCCGCCCAACTGGGGCGCTGCCCACCGTGTACTCCGTTTGCTCCCAAGTGAAATGGGAGGGCTGACCGGCGGCAATCTGCGCCAGTGGCAGCCTCTCTTTCAACATCGGCCAGGGAGCGGGGACACCGAAGCTCGCCTCTGCAACTCCGTTTTCTATAGCGAGGATAAATCCCCCTTGCAAAGTGGGTTCGTGGGTGCGAAATTCCTCGACCGCGGCGGAGAATCCATGGCCCTCAAAAGCGCGCTTCGTCTCCGGCGAGGCGGCAATGGCAACGGCTTCCGAGCGCGCGTTCTGTGCCGCGTAGCTGGCAAGCAACGAAGCCATGGCATCGGTGTCGGCGCGAACCTCTTCTACGGGCGTGGAGAACCACTTGTCAATCGAGCGGTTCATCAGTCCGTAGGCAAACCAATACATCACCATCACTGGAACGAATGACAGCAACAGCGCTCCCACTACCATCCGCGTGCGGAACTTCGAGCCCAGCACGCCCAGACGGCGCTCGGCAAGCAGCTTAAGCAGATTGCGTGCCAGCACGAAGGTGAGAGCAACGAACAGAAGAGAAATCAGCAGTGAGAGGGCATAAAAAACTACGGTCTGCTGGTTAGTGCCGGGGCTCAGTATGGTTTCGTTAAACGCCGTCTGAGAAACCAGGATCGCGAGCAGCAAAAAAACCGACACCGTCAGCAGGATAATGACCTGCTTGCGGTTGAGAGTTTTGGGAGGTCGAGTTGGAACGGTCTGCACCACGCGAATTCGGCGGTCCACCCGCTGCAGGTCAGTCGCGGCCTGCAGGCAGTGGGCGCACCGGGACTCATTATAGATGCAGAGGCTGCTGCTGGAGAGTCCCTAATCGTTGCAACAAGGGTCAATGAGCGGGCGAGCGTCCCGCCGAGAGCTCTTCCAGTATCGCGCGGTAGGCGGGCTTTGCCTGGTAGGCTCGATCGAAGGGCAGCGCCTGCCCGCGAGCGTTCCGCGAATGGGAACCAATCCAGGAGTATTTGTCGGTGAATCCCCAGGTCTGGATCGCCGTGCAGCCCGCACTATTCAAGCATGCCCTGACGATGCCGCGATAGACCTCGGCCTGGCGCCTCAAGTCGTCAGGCCGAGGCAGGCCGTTGGAATTCACCGGCAGGGAGACGTCAAGCTCCGTGATGTGAACTTGCACACCAAGTGCCGTGAGCCGGGCGATGTTGGCCGAAATGGTAGCGATGATCGCCGGGATCTCCCCGTCGAGCGTAGGTATGTGCATCTGCAATCCCACGCCATCGATGGGAACGCCCCGGCGCTTGAAATCTTTGACCATGGTGTAGATCGCGTCCGACTTGCGGTTCAATCCTTCACCCTCGGCCTCGTTGTAGAACAGCAACGCGTGCGGATCCGCCTTATGTGCCCAGCGAAACACTTGCTCGATGTAGGCTGTGCCTTTCTGCGACCATCCGATGCCGGGCTGGTTGTACCACAGGGAATCGCGCACATCTCCGTTCTCATCCAGGGCTTCGTTGACCACATCCCACGCGAAGACCTGGCTCCGATAGTGCTTCATCACCCGGGTGATGTGTTCGCGCAAAAGGCGCGACAGTTGCCGGGTCGTAAAGTGACCTTGCGTCAACCAATCGGGGTTGTAACGGCCCCAGACCAGGCAATGGCCGCGGACCTTCATCTGGTGGGCTTGCGCGAAGCGAACCACCTCGTCGCCCTGGCGAAAGTCGTAGGTGGCTTGATCCGGCCGCAGGATCGCCCACTTCATCGCGTCTTCCGCCTCCACCATGCTGAACTCGCGAGCCAGCGTGGAGGCGTAGGCAGTCTCCGAAAGTTGTGAAGGGCGAACGGCTGTGCCGACGAGCACTCCGTCACGATCTCCTGCCTGGCGCAGGGATTGGGGGAGACACAAGATCGACGTCAGGAGAACGAGGGCAACCACGCGACCAACATCGGGAAGCATTCGACGTCGCTTCTAGAACTTGCTGGGCCTGGGCGTTGCTGGCTGCAATCTGGCTGAGAGTTTCGCCGTCATATCCCTGCCTCCCTTGAGGTTCACGACCAGCGCTTGCACCGTGTAGATGGGTCCCCAAGGGATGCCCCACCAGCCGGCGACCAGTGTGAGCAAGGTCCAAGGCAGTCCCTTGCCGAGGGCGCTTTGCTCCGCAGGGATGAAGTATACAGGGGAAACTCGCCTGAAGGTGATGATGAGCAGGGAGACGCAATACTGGAAGAAGACAAACTTTGCTCCGCGCCGAAGCTCAAAGCGAATCTGGTCGGGCGACATTCCCTCGATGCCCTGGATTTTCATGACGGCGTTCTTTCGCGGCGAGTAAGACTGGCCATTCTAGGCGACGTGGAGAACGACGTAAAGCGAATAGGTAGAGAGCGAAACTAGATGAGTCAATTGCGGGACGTCGAGACTCTATCAAGCCTCGGCTTTTCGGCTGGCAGGAAGGCAGACAGAGGGCATTCCTTACATGCAGGCTCGCGTTTCTTGCAGTAGTTCTTTCCGATCCCCACGATAAGGCCGTGCATCTCGTTGTAGACCTGCGCCAGAGCCGTGCGTTTCGCCGCGCTCATCGCCGACGGAGGATGCGCAGCGCCGGGAAATCCCGCCGCCAAGTGTTGATTCCCGGTGGCGCCTGAGTCGGCAACGGACTCTGCCACGGGCGCCAGCGCTCGCTCAAACAGTTCCCGAATCTCGTCATAAGCGGCTTCTTGCGGAAGAATCTCGTGGCGAGCGAGAATCCGACGCGTGTAGGCGTCCACCACGAACACTGGATGGTTGCCGGCGTACAGCAGGACGGAATCGGCAGTTTCGGGGCCGACCCCATGCAGATTGAGGAGTTCTTCCCGAAGCTTTTCCGTGGGGCACGCGAACAGTTTTGTGAGAGAGCCTTGGTACTGTTCATCCAGAAACGCAACAAAGATTTTCAGCCGTTTGGCTTTCTGACGGAAATAGCCGGCAGGGCGAATCAAGCGCTCAAGTTCGGCCAAAGACACCCGGCGGATCCCCCTCACATTAAGCAGGCGCGCTGAACGAAGATTCGTCAAAGCCTTTTCCACATTCGTCCACGCGGTGTTCTGCGTCAGATAAGCGCCCACGATCACCTCAAAGCGCGACTGCGCCGGCCACCAATGTTGCGGTCCCCACGCCTGGAATAAAGCGCGGTAGTAGGTTCGAATCTGATGCTTTTTTGCGTCAACCCGCAAAGTCAAGTTGTTCCTCACTGTTGAGTGTACCCCGGCCGCAAGCAGGCGCACGCCGGCGGGGCCGAACTTACCGGCGCTTACCGAAGTGCATGTACCGCTGCCTAAGTCTTGCGTTTTGCCGCAACAAAAGGTCATCTGGCGCGGGTTCCGAGGCACAGCCCGCAGCAGGCCGGGAGTGGCGACGGGTCCAAGTACTACGGTAACTGGTACGGTAATCGACTTGCGGTGACAATTTATGTCAACACAAAGACACTGCTCTTCTCCCACAGCAAAAGCAGCGCTTCGTGTAAATGCCGGTGACTTTTTCGGCATCGTTCCACTACGTGGATAGGAGATCGAACGTATGTCTCAACGGCTGGGTGACCTTCTCGTCAAAGAGAAGATCATTACCCCAGAGCAGTTGGAACAAGCGACCAAGGCCCAGAAGGAGCAGAACGTCCGCCTGGGGTCCGCCTTGGTGAAGCTCGGCTTCCTCACGGATGAGGACGTCACGAATTTTCTCTCCCGGCAGTACGGCGTTCCGGCCATCAATCTTTCGTATTTTGAAATTGATCCGGCCGTGGTCAAGCTGATTCCGTTTGAAACCGCGAAGCGCTACCAGATTCTTCCCTTAAGCCGCGTGGGCGCATCGCTCACCATCGCCATGGTGGATCCCACCAACGTCTTCGCCATGGACGATATCAAGTTCATGACCGGTTTCAACATCGAGCCGGTCGTAGCCTCCGAAAGCTCCATCTTGACGGGTATTGACAAAGCGTACGGCGGCAAGACGGAAGAAGATCTCGAAACCGTCATGCAGTCGATGTCGGAGATGAACGAGAGCGACATCGAAGTGCAGGCGGAAGAGCAGGAGATGGAGCTGTCGCAGCTGGAGAAAGCGGCCGACGAAGCTCCGGTAGTCAAGCTGGTGAACCTGGTGCTCACCGATGCCGTAAAGCGCGGGGCCAGCGACATTCATATTGAGCCCTACGAAAAAGAGTTCCGGGTGCGCTTCCGTATTGACGGCGTGCTGCAGTCGATTATGTCGCCGCCGATGAAACTGAAAGATGCCATCACTTCCCGCCTGAAAATCATGGCGAAGCTCGATATCAGCGAAAAGCGGCTGCCGCAGGACGGCCGCATCATGTTGAAAATGAATATCGGCGGCCGCAAGAAGCAGCTCGACTTCCGTGTCAGCACGCTGCCTACTCTGTGGGGCGAGAAGATCGTGCTGCGGTTGCTCGACAAGGAAAACCTGCGGCTCGACATGACCAAGCTCGGTTTCGAGCCAGAGTCTCTAGTCAAGTTCGAGAAGGCCATTCTCAAGCCCTACGGNNGGGCCCACGGGTTCAGGAAAAACCAACACGCTGTATTCGTCCATCTCGCGCCTCAACCAGCCCGACACCAACATCATGACGGCCGAAGATCCAGTCGAATTTCAGTTGGGTGGCGTCAACCAGGTGCAGATGAAAGAGCAGATTGGATTGAATTTTGCCGCGGCCCTGCGTTCTTTCCTGCGGCAGGATCCCAACATCATTCTGGTCGGCGAAATCCGCGACTTCGAAACGGCGGAAATCGCCATCAAGGCCGCTCTCACGGGCCACCTTGTGCTTTCTACTCTGCACACCAACGGCGCGCCCGAGACCATCACCCGCTTGATGAACATGGGCATTGAGCCCTTCCTGGTGGCGACCTCGGTTCACTTGATCTGCGCTCAGCGCCTGATTCGGCGTATTTGCAAGGAGTGCACCGAGCCCGTAGATGTTCCGGTGCAGACCCTGATCGAAGAAGGATACTCGCCCGAGGAGGCCAAGACGATCCAAATCCAGAAGGGCAAGGGATGCGGCGTTTGCAACAACACGGGCTACAAGGGCCGCTGCGGTTTGTATGAGGTCATGGAAGTGGACGATGAAATCAGGGAGCTGGTGCTGGTGGGCGCTTCGGCAGTCGAATTGAAAAAGAAGGCCATCGAGCGCGGCATGATCACGCTCCGGCGCAGCGGTCTGATCAAAGTGGCCGCGGGCATCACCACTCTGGAAGAAGTTGCCCGCGAGACGATTCACTAGTTCGTTAGAAGTTAAGAGAGAAGGAAGGATCACGATTATGGGACTGTCGTTAAGCGATTTGCTGAAAAGAATGTTGGAGATGAGTGGCAGCGATCTTCATATCACCACGAATTCGCCGCCCCAAATTCGCGTGCACGGACATCTGGTGCCGCTGGATCTTCCGCAGATGACGCCCGCCGAGACCAAGCAACTCGCCTACAGCGTCATGACGGACTCCCAGAAGCACCGCTTCGAGGAAAGCCTCGAACTGGACTTCTCATTCGGATTGAAGGGGCTAGCACGCTTCCGCGCCAATGTGTTCAACCAGCGTGGCGCCACGGCGGCCGTGTTCCGCCTGATTCCNNTGGTGCTGGTGACGGGACCGACCGGCTCCGGCAAATCCACAACCCTGGCGGCCATGATCGACAAGATCAACAGCGAGCGTCATGAGCACATCCTTACCATCGAGGATCCCATCGAGTTCGTGCACATGAACAAGAACTGCGTGGTGAACCAGCGCGAGCTGCACGCCGATACCAAGAGCTTTTCCGACGCCTTGCGAGCCGCACTTCGTGAAGACCCGGACGTAGTGCTGATCGGCGAAATGCGCGACCTGGAAACCATTGAGTCGGCCTTGCGCATCGCCGAAACCGGCCACTTGACTTTCGGCACGTTGCANNTCCACCATCAACCGCATCATTGACGTGTTTCCCGCGCACCAGCAGCCGCAGATTCGTGCCCAGCTTTCGCTGGTGCTCGAAGGCATCATGTGCCAAAGCCTGCTGCAAACCATAAGCGGCAAGGGGCGCGCCATGATTATGGAGATCCTTATTCCCAACCCCGCGGTGCGCAACCTGATCCGGGAAGACAAGATCCACCAGGTTTATTCGTCCATGCAGTCCGGACAAGAGAAGTTCGGCATGCAAACCTTCAACCAGGCGTTAGCCACGGCGTACTTCCAGAAGCAGATTTCGCTGGAAGTTGCCCTGCAGCGCTCCAGCAATCAAGACGAGCTTCAGGAAATGATTAACCGCGGCGCCGGCTTGACGAACCGGGGTGGCACGCCCGGATCGACGATGGCGCGAGGGGCGACGCCGACCAAGGGCTAGAGCATTTGACAACCCATCGGGCGTGGCGGCTAGGCGCGATGGCAAGGCAGGACAAGTTTGAGCCGCAAGAGATTCAGGAATCAGCACTGAGGAGAGTCTAAAACCATGCCAGTCTTCACATTTTCCGGCAAGGATGCTTCCGGACAGAAAATTTCCGGGGAGCGCGTGGCACCAACCAAACAGGCGCTGGGGCAGCAATTGCGGCGTGAGCGTATTACGCCGGGTGCAATCCGGGAAAAGGGCAAAGAGTTTGCCATGCCCACATTCGGATCGGGCCGAGTCAAGGTCAAGGACATTGCGATCTTCTTCCGCCAGTTCTCGGTCATGATCGATGCCGGGCTGCCGCTGGTGCAGTGTCTGGAAATCCTGGCCGCCAACCAGGAAAACCAGTCATTCCAGAAGACGCTGACCGGCGTCCGCACCACGGTGGAGGGCGGCGCGACGCTGGCGAATGCCATGCGGCAGTATCCCAACGTCTTCGATGACCTCACCACCAACATGATTGAAGCGGGGGAAACCGGCGGTATTCTGGACCTCATCCTGCAGCGGCTGGCGGTCTACGTCGAAAAAGCGGTTCGCCTGAAGGCTGCCGTGAAATCGGCGTTGATCTATCCCGTCGCAGTCGTCAGCATTGCGGGGTTGATTGTCGGAGCCCTGCTCAAGTGGGTGGTGCCCATCTTCTCCAACCTTTTCGCTGGCCTGGGTGTCGCGCTGCCTCTTCCCACCCGTATCGTGATGGGGCTGAGCGCGTTCGTGGGAAGTTTCTGGTGGGTCTTCATCGTTGTGGTTGTGGGTACAGTTTTCGGCCTTAAGCAGATCCGCAAGCACCCGCGAGGGCGGTATTACTTTGACAAACTCCTGCTCCATACGCCGATCATCGGTTCGCTGCTGCGCAAAATCGCCGTCGGCCGATTCACGCGCACCCTGGGCACTTTGATCACCTCGGGCGTGCCCATCCTGGAAGGTTTGGCTATTACCGCCAGGACCTCCGGTAACGCTGTGCTGGAAGAAGCGCTGATGAAGGTGCGGAAAGCNNCCCAACATGGTGACGCAGATGATCGGCGTCGGCGAAGCCACCGGCGCTATGGACAACATGTTGCAGAAGATCGCTGACTTCTACGAAGAAGAAGTGGACGCAGCCACCAAGGACATGCTGGCCATGCTGGAGCCGGCCATCATCGGCGTGCTCGGCGTAACCATCGGTGGCATCGTGATTTCGCTCTACATGCCGCTGTTTGCCATGATCGCCAAGTTGGCTGGGTAAGAGAACGAGAACGATTCGATTGGCGGGCGAAATGGTTTTGGACGGGCCTGCCAACCTTTGCGAAAGCCGGTTGGCAGGCGGAGATTCGGTCCGGCGCAGCGAGGCCGACGCCGGATGTTTCTTCGAGAGATGATTCTTCGAGATATGGTTCTGCGAGATCGTTGGAACTTTGATGCAATCGACATTTGACGAGCGCAATTGGCTGGCCTGGCTGGTCAAAGTACGGATCCTGATCCTGACTTTCCTGCTCGGAATCCAGCTGGCGGTCGCGGAGTTGACGCCCACACACCTGCCGCTGCGCCTTTTCCTCAGCACGATCCTTCTTTGGTATACCGTTTCGCTCTTCTATGTAGTCCTGCTGTCCTTCTGGCATGAGCACCGCTTGCAGGCATCCTTGCAAGTCCTGACCGACCTGATCATGGTCAGCCTGGTGGTGCATGAGACGGGAGGCTGGGACAGTTCGTTGAACTTTCTCTACCCTCTGGTCATCATTGTGGCCGGCATCCTGCTTCCCCGAGTGTGGGCGCATCTGGTTGCGGCGCTGGCCTTCATTCTTTATGGCACCGTCCTTGAACTCAACTACTACGGGGTAGTGCCGTCCTACTGCACAACCCATCCGGACCTGAAGACGCTGCGGGGAATCATTTTTGTAAATCTGTTTGCGTTCCTGGCCGTCGCCTACCTGGCTGGCCAGCTGGTCGCCAAGTTACGCCAGGCGCGGGTGCAGCTAAAAGACGCGAGTGGAGCGCTGGCGGATCTTCAGATCCTGCACGAGAACATTATTCAGTCCATCAGCAGNNACGCCGGACCAGTTGCTGGGAAAACCAGTTACCGGGTTATTTCTCGACGCGCTGCCCAATGCCGAATCGCACACCCACGCGGAGGTTCGTTTTGACACGAATGGAACCTTCCGCAGGACAGCTCGAATAAGAGTAGCCGCCTTGAACGGGCCGGAGCGCGGTACGCTGGGCTATGTCTACGCGCTGGATGACCTCACCGAAATCCGGCGACTGGAGCGCGAAGTGCGCATGCAGGACCGCCTGGCAGCCGTGGGCCGCCTGGCGGCGGCAATCGCCCACGAGATCCGCAATCCCCTTACCTCCATCGCCGGTTCGGTCAGCATGCTTTCCGGCATACCCGAAATGAACGAGGAACACCGGCGCCTGCTGGAGATCGTGACCCGCGAATCGCAGCGCCTGAACGGGATCATCACCGAGTTTCTGACTTACTCCCGGGGCAAACAGTATCACTTCGAAAAGGCCGATCTGGTGCGATTGGTGGAGGACACACTCACGCTTATGCGGCACCGCATGACCGCGGAGAGTACTGGCATCATCATTGAGAGCAGGTTTGCCGTGCCGGAAGCGTGGGTGCTCGCCGACGGAGACAAGATCAAACAGGTTTTCTGGAACTTCGCCGAGAACGCGGTCCGTGCGATGCGGAACGGCGGCACTCTGAAGGTTTCCATCGAACGCCAGGGAGACGACTGGCAGGTCAGTTTTGCGGATACCGGAACAGGAATGACTCCGCAACAGACGGAGAAAATTTTCGAGCCGTTCCAATCGAGCTTTGAGGGTGGCACGGGTCTCGGCCTTGCGGTGGTCTACCAGATCGTACAGGCGCACGAAGGCAAAGTGTGGGTGCGATCCAAGCCGGGGCAGGGAACCACTCTCGTCCTGAGGCTGCGGCGGCTTGACGCAGAAAGGCACGCTGCCCGTGCCCTCTCGGCTGAAAACTTCGCCGCACCGGCATTTCCCGCGGCTCCGCCCGCACCACTCGCAGCTGCTGCGGCAGATGGGAGGCGGCGTGGCTAACATCCTGGTTTGCGACGATGAGCGTTCCATCTGCGAAATGCTCGACATCGCCTTGCGCCGCGACGGACACCGCGTCGAAACTGTGCAATCCGGCCAGGCGGCTAAGAACAAGATTGATGGCGCTCTTTACGATCTGATCATCACCGACATCAAGATGCCAAATATCGACGGCATCGAAGTGCTGCGTCATGCGCATCGCGTGTCGCCCGATTCCCCGGTCATCCTCATCACCGCCGTAGATGACTACGAAGCCGCGGTGGAAGCGGTAAAGGCCGGAGGAGCGTCGGACTACATTCGCAAAAGCCCTGGGCTGGTGGATGAAATCAAGCTGGCCATCAACCGAGTGCTCGAAAAACTGGCGCTGAGCAAACAGAACTTCGCCCTGCGCCGGGACGCTGCTTCCCACAACTCGCTCGACAACATCATCGGCTCCAGTGCCGCGATGGAGAAGCTGAAGCAGACGGTGCGCACCGTCGCTTCCACCGCCAGTACCGTCCTGATTCACGGCGAGAGTGGTACTGGTAAAGAGCTGGTTGCCCGCGCTGTCCACATTTGTTCGCCGCGCGCTACCGAGCCGTTTGTGTCGGTGAACTGCGGCGCTTTCCCGGAGACTCTGCTGGAGAGCGAACTCTTCGGTTATTTGAAGGGAGCTTTTACCGGAGCCAATCAGAACAAACGCGGACTGTTTGAAGTGGCCGGGGGCGGGACCATCTTCCTCGACGAAATCAGTGAGATGACCCTGGCCATGCAGGTGAAACTTCTCCGGGTGCTGCAGGAGCGCACGGTGCGGCCAGTCGGCGGCGCCAGCGAAATTTCTATTGATGTGCGGGTCATCGCGGCCACCAATCGCGATCTCGACGAGGCCGTTGCCGATAATCTGTTCCGCGAAGATCTCTACTACCGTCTCAACGTCATCCCGATTCGCGTGCCCGACCTGCGCGAGCGCCGCGAAGACATCCCTTTGCTGGCCAATCACTTCCTGAAGAAATACGCGGCCGCCGCCAACCGTAGTATCCTGCGCGTCAACAAAGGTTCGCTCGATGCTCTGTGTGGCTACGAATGGCCGGGCAATGTCCGCCAGTTGGAGAATACCGTCGAGCGCGCAGTTGCCCTGGAGATGACGGACGAGTTGCACGTCGAATTGCCGATGGAACGGCCCAAGGCCCGCGCCGCCGCAGCAGGTGCGAGTGCTTCAGGAGGAATGTCCGAAGTTGCGTCGGGTGCGGTGCTTCCCGAAGGTGTTGGCATGGAGGGCTACGTCGCCAGCATCGAGCGCACGCTGCTGCAAAGTGCTCTGGACCGCTCGAACGGAGTGCAGACCAAAGCGGCCGACCTGCTCGGCATCTCCTACCGCTCGTTCCGGCATTTGATGAAGAAGTACGAACTGTAGAAAGCTTCTAGCTGCTAGCTACTATCTACTAGTCTGATCCCAGCAGTGAAGAAGCCAGTAGCAAGCAGCTAGGAGCTGCCCTTCTTCAACTGCTGTTTCCACCCTAACACTCGCGCCTTCGCTCCCTCGGCCTCAGCCTCCGGAATCATTCCCTTTTTCTGATAAAGCACCGATAAGCTGGTGTGGGCGAGCACGTCATCCGGATCCAATTCCGTAATCTGCTGAGCCACCGCGATCGCCTCATCATAACGTTGCAGGTCCTGTAGCGCGCGCGCCAGACCGTGCATGGCCTCGGTAAAGGCAGGATCAACGGCCAGCGATTCCCGGTAGACTGCCACAGCCTCTTCCAGCTTTCCATCCGCCATCAAATCAAGCGCGGAATAGTAATGGTCTTCGGCCTTCTGGCGGGTGTCTGCGTCGGACATGGAAGGAAGTTCCTGGCGGAGACAGGATTCTAACATGGGCCAAGTGATAGGGGCCGAGTTGAGTTCTCGGGCGCGGCGGAACCTACCCTGCGCATAGTCGAACGTCGCGGCCTGTGGTTATCATGATGCTATGCGCCATTCGCTCCGCTTTCTTTGGAACGCCACCAAGGGCCATCGTCTGGCTCCGTGGCGAAGCCCCTATCTGCTGTGGCGCATCGAGACCTATTGCGGCGTCAAGATGACTCAGATCGGTTTTCTGGAATTCTGGGAGTTTCTCTGGCGGGAGCGGATCAGTCTCTGGCGTTTTCTTAAGTGGACAGGCGAGATGGAACGCTACGCTAACCCCAAGCCGAAAAACTCCTAAAAGTTTCAAGGTTTCAGAGTTTCAATGTTTCAAGGTTCACNNTGAAACCTTGAAACCTTCCCCTACGCTCCCTTGCCGGCAGCGGCAGCCTCGCCCAGGATGATTGTCACATCGCTGCCTTTGCCGGCTCCGGTCAATTGGGCCGCGGCTCCGCGATTCGCCGCGATTTCCAGAAAACCCATACTGCCGAGAATGCCGATCACCTCTCCCGGAGCGCCTTCGGCATAGGCATTGTGGATTTCGGTGATCTCGCGGCTGCCAACGACGATTTTGAAAGCTTGGGCTGCGCCTCCAAAAAGCTTGGGAGCGTCTTGCGGAGTAACGTTGGTGATGAGATTTCCGAACCGGTCGACCTTCAGCACCACCCCGCGCAGTCGGTTTTCATCGACGGCTTTCGGCTTGGGGGCCGAGAAGCGCACGTAGTCCTCAACTTCGTCCCCAAACTTCAGCGAGTCGACCTCTTTGGCCAGGAACGCGGCCACGGGAGAAAAAATATCGCGGGCATGGAACGTGTTGCTCACCGGCTGCAGAAAATAATGCTGGGAAGTGATGTGCCGCACATGCATGCGCTCTTCGCGTGCGTAGACCATCGAAAGCACCCCGTTGTCGGGCGCAACGAAATGATACTTGTCACTCGAAGCCAGAATGGGTCGCCGCGCCGTCCCTACGCCGGGATCGATAACAACCACATGTACGGTCCGGGTCGGGAAGTAGGAATATGCCTGCGAAATGGTAAGCGCTCCATCCAGCACGTCAAAGGGCTGCACGGAGTGACAGATATCGATAATCTGCGCCTCCGGCACGATATCGAGGATGACGCCTTTCATGGCGCCTACAAAGTGGTCGCTGCTGCCGAAGTCGGTGGTCAGCGTAATGATCGGACGGTGCGCCAAGGTTTCCTCACAAATGGAAGACGCAGTGCTCCCAGAAACTCGAAAGTAATTGTTGATAACCCCGGCGTCAAGGCACGGAGGTAATAAGTGCAGTGACCAGTGATCAGTGGCCAGTGGTCAGTAAAACCTCATCCACACTCGTGACTTGGGTTACTGGTCACTGGTCACTGACCACTGGCCACTNNCATATTCCGACCAGAGAAAGAATGATGAACGAAATCATCATCACGCTCAGCGAAGCGTGCAGGAAGATCGCGCCCTCGTGGTTGGCGGTTTTATAGAACTCGTCGTACAGCGGCATGGGCGGGATGATCCACGTAAGGATCTCGGCCACGGCCATTCCAACTATACCCCCCACGAAAGTAAGGACCAGCGCTTCCAGCAGGAACTGCACCAGAATGTGCCGCGGGCGCGCTCCAATCGCCTTACGCAGGCCGATCTCCCGTGTGCGCTCCGTGACCGACACGAGCATAATGTTCATCACGCCGATTCCCCCCACCGCCAGCGTGATGACGCCGATCAGTCCCAGTATCGCTTGCAGCCCCAGCGAAAAAGCGTTGATCATGGCCCGGTCTTCAATCGTGTCCCAGGCAGGCGTTGCCTTCTCGTCTTTGGGGTCGAAGTGATGCCGCCGGGCAATGACCTCCCGCACCGCAGCCAGCGCCTTCTTGTTCAGTTCCGCCGCCGTTGGCTCAAAGATAATCTCGTCGGGATCTTTCAGGTTTTTCAGGTCCCGCATCAGTCCGAACGGGATGAAGCCATCGCTGTTATCCGGGCCTTGGTACATGGAGTCCTGAAT